>JBEDKU010000788.1:0-7766 GCA_041172045.1 Verrucomicrobiota bacterium
GCATGTCTGCGGAACAACCCCCACCGGCCGCCGGACCGGACCCCGCCGCACCGACTCCCACCCAGCCTGTCGAGCCGGCCGCACCCATGGTGACTCAGCCCCTTCCCGCCATCGCCCGCCAGGTTTCGATCCCATCCGCCGATTCACCCACACTCGAACTGCCGATCCTACCCGGAAAACCCAACCTCAATGCGATCACCCAGTCCATCGTCGAGGACGGCAAACTCCCATCCCACGAGTCCATCCGCCTCGATGAAATCCTCAATAGCTTCCCGCTCCGCCTCAACGGCACCGCCGCCATCGCCCGCGGCGGCATCGCCCCATGGCATCCGGACAATCGCGACAGCGGCGTGAGCAGCCATGTCGCCACCGTCGCCACCGAAATGATCGCCTGCCCGTGGAAACCCTCCGCCACCCTGCTCCTCATCTCCGTCCGGGCGAACGGCCGGAATGACTGTGACATCAAAATCACCTTCCGCCCGAATCCTGAAAACGTCACCCACTACCGTCTCCTTGGATATCCGCCGAAAAACGGCACCCCCGCGGGAAATTCACCCACCAAGCTCCCCGCCGGAGCCTACACCTCCCTCGCCATCGAAATCGCCCCGTCCAAGCCCGGAACCGACCTCGGCTCGCTCGAGTGGTCGACCAACGAGACCGCCGCCCCACCGATTTCCCTCGTCCACAAGCCGGATGCCGAACCGTCCGACGACGCCCGCTTCGCCACCGTGGTCTGCACCTTCGCCCAGTGGCTCGCCGGCGAACAAACCGGATCCATCGACCCGGAAATCCTCGCCGCCCTCGCCCGCGAAACCGCCTCCGCCACCCTCCCCCCCGACCGCGCGGAATTTCTGAAACTGATCGAAAAGGCGCTGCAACTTTAACCATCGCCCGGATCAAGTGTCGCCGGACTCGCTTGCGAAAGAAATGCCAAGTAACCGCGCCTCCGCCAGCGCAACTTTGGCGCGCCTTTCCTCACAACCCGCAAACCAGAAATCCCGCGGGGTTTGCATTTGCCAGCGCCTCCCCGGGTGTCCAAGCTAACGCCCGATGGAAAGACGATTGCCGGGGATCATACGGTTCGCCAGCCGCGTGCTGCGCGATTTTTTCCTGCACAATCATGGCCTGTTGCTCACCGCCGCCGTCGCCTTCAACATGATGCTCTCGCTGATTCCCCTGTCAGCCGTGCTCATCGTCATCTTCTCCCACTTTTTCGACCAGACACTCCTGTTGGAAACGCTGACCGCGGAAATCTCGCTCATCGCCCCAGGATTCACGCCGATACTAACCGACGTCCTCGGTGGATTCCTCCGCACCCGCGGAGTGGTCGGCTGGGTGGGGCTCGGCTCGCTGCTGGTCTTCAGCTCGTTCGCGTTCCGGGTCCTTGAGGACGCCATCTCCATCATTTTCCATCAGCCGCTGCCCACCCACAAACGCAAGTTCTGGGTCTCTGCCCTGATGCCCTATCTCTTCATCATCATCGTTGCGGGCGGCCTCATCGCCGTCACCACGGTCAATGCCATCATCGATGTGCAAAGCCAGAGAGAGCACTTCCTCTTCGGGTTCCAACTGTCGCTCCACCAGCATTTCAACCACCTTGTCTACCTCACCGGACTGCTAGGACTCGTCCTGCTTTTCACGCTCTTCTACCAGATCATGCCGGTTGCGAAGATCTCCTTCCGCCTCGCCCTTGCCGGCGGACTCACCGCCACCATCCTGTGGGAGCTTGTCCGCCACCTGATCGTTTCCTATTACACCAATTTTTCCATGGTGAACATCCTCTACGGCTCCATGGCCACCATCATCATCGTCCTACTCACCATGGAGGCCGTCGCGCTCATCATCCTGCTAGGAGCCCAGGTCATCGCCGATCTCCACCGCTCGTCCAAGGCTGGCGTGCCTTGGCACGAGGACCCGAACGAACGTCCCGATTCGGACGTCCTTATCTAGCCCAACCCGTTTTTAAAACACGTCAGCGCCCTCCACATCGGTCCGGATCACCATTCAGAGCCGAGGCCGTGGCGACCGGCAAGTTCAAGCAGGTCTTCGCGCATCGGCCACTCGTCGGGGCGCTCGCTGGTGGCGTGGCGTTTGCTGGCACCTTTCAAAGTCATGCAACCGGTGTTATCGCCAATCCGGCGGATGGAATCGACTTCCTCGGCGGTGAAGCGGACGTCCGGCAGTTTGGCGAACTCGCGGATCTTGTCCTCAATGAGGCGCGCACCGTCGCCGGCTTCCTGGATGAAAGTGGGCACTACACTCTCGACCGCCGGATGGCTGAGGTTCCAGATACAGGCGAACTGGAGCAGTGTGAGATTGTATTTCTCAGCGAGCGGGCGCATGCGGTTGGCCTTTTCCATTCCGTGCTGGACCCAACCTTCCGGGCGGTAGGTGCGATGGTCGCCCGGCTTGAAACTGTGCTCAGGGCCACCGATGTCGTCGTGGAAGACACCGCCGTAATCGACAACACGGGTCATCACCTTGACACCGTGTTTCTCACACACAGGCAAGGTGAGACCGACGGGCCAAGGCTCCAGCGGATTGAGAATGAGCATGGACCAGTCGATGAGGTGACCGAATTTTTCGAGGCAATGAACGAGGTCGAGCGAGAAGCCGTTGGCCGGGCCGGGGGCGATGCCGAGGCGATCGGTAAGGCCGGCGGTTTTCGCGGCTTCGAGGGCTTGCCAGAGGGGCTCGCTGGTGTAGCCGAGTTCATCGGGATTGTGGAGCATGAGCAGGTCGAATTTGTCGGTGCCACAACGTTCGAGCTCCTTGGCGCAGGCCATGTTGATGAAATCCGCGTAGCCATCCGGGCCGCGCAAGGCGGGTGAGGTAAAGCGCGGGTAACCTTGGCTGCCTTGGCGTTGGCCTTCGTAAAAGTCGTGGCCGATCATGCCGACGAGGCTGTAGCTGCCGCGGTCGATGCCCTTCAAAGCGCGGCCCAGCAACTCGTCGGCCTTGCCGTTTCCATAAACGTCGGAGGTGACGAAGGTGCGGATTCCGGACTCGTAGGCGGTCTCGATGCAGCCGATGAAGCGCTCCTCGGAAAGGGTTTCTCCAAAGTGCATGAAGCGTCCGCCGCTCCATGTTCCGTATGCTGTGGTGGTGGGTTCCATGATGAAAAATTCTGAGGATTGCGTAAACCCGCTGTGCAGCCGGGTCAACCCCAACGACTCTCACTCCGAAGCTCACCAGACATCATAAATCGCCGAGTTTCTGCAAATATGAAAAGCTGAAGATGCCTGAAGAATGACCGTCCGCCCAAAAAAGTTGGATGGCATAACCTCCGACCGTTTCGAATCTCTCAAGGTCGAAGGCTCGCGGCCCGTATTCCACCAAAGGGCGCAGCACACGCCCCATGGCGTCCGGCTCCCCCTGGCAGGCAGCACAAGGACAAGCCCGCCTTAGGAGGGCAAGTGGCAGGTATGCTTCCTGACCTCCCGAAAAAGACAGGGCGAACTCATTGCCGATGATCGTCGCGTTTTCCAGAGTCGAAATCATGCGGAAGGGTTGCCTTTATCCGAGCTCACCGTCCACCCGATAAGCACGTTTTCCAAAAATCGAGGATCCCACACGGACATGCGTGGCCCCTTCTTCAATCGCCACTTCAAAGTCATCGCTCATCCCCATGCTCAGAGCAGGCAGTCTTGTCCCAAACTCGACTTCCAACGCGTCCCGCAGATCCCTGAGGGCGACGAACCAGTTCCGGGAAGCCTCCGCATCCGGACCGTTCGGCGGAATACACATCAAGCCGATAATCTCCAAGCAATCCAACTTGAGGAGACTTTCCATTTCCGCCCGCAGCGACCGGGAATCATACCCCCCCTTGGACTCCTCGCCGCCGATGTTCACCTGCAAAAACACTTGTGGAAACAATCCAAGCTCCCGGGCGACCTCGTTGACATAGGAGGCCAGCCGAAACGAATCGATTGCGTGAATCACGTCAAAATTTTGTAACAACTTCCTAACCTTATTGCGTTGGACCCTTCCGATGAAATGCCACCGCAGTGACGTGGCCAATGTCGCGATCTTGGACTCGGCCTCCTGAACCTTGCTTTCGCCAAATTCATTCTGACCAGCCAGTGACGCATCCCGCACGAGCTCCGCCGGAAAGGTTTTCGAAACGGCAATGAGCCGCACGCTCTCCCGCGCGCGCCCGGCACGCACGCACGCCGCGGAGATACGGGCATTGACCGCCGTTAGATTTCGCGAAACCTCAGACATCACCGGGCTTCCGCAGTGCCCTTCAGCAGGCCGGCCAACCGGGCGTTTTCCGTGAGGTCCACGAGGTCCTTCATGATCGTTAACGCTTCACGTTTCACCGGGTCCAAGCCCGTGGGCCACTTCGGCGTTTCATCCAAATCCTCAGTCTCATCCTTGGCCCGTCGCATGTAGTCACCAACATCGTCGGCTGGATTGTATGCCTTCAAATCCATACCTTTTTCCAGATCGTCCAAAGTGAGTTTGTAGAAATTCAGTGATTTTTTGTCTTCTTCCGCCATCTTGGCAAAACGGATCCTGCGCTCTTTGTTTCGCTCCTTCTGGAGTGCGTCCGACTCCGCGAGCTCCTTTTCGCGGGCGGCCTTGTTGAGCGACAGACGATTCACTTTCAGGCGATCCTTGGTCTTCATCACATCTTGGATGACATATGAAAAATCCTTACAATCATTCAAGCGTTCCTGGCTCAACTCCTTCAGCTGGGGAATAAACAATGTCTGCGGATCGAGTGGTCTGAAGTCACCTGCCGGTCGAATGCGATCATGTGGCAACGGATGATCCAGGAATGCCTCGCCCACCTCCAGAGCGTCCGCAAGACTGGGAATGACCACGTTGGCGGCCACACCGTCCATCTGGGTGGAAGAGCCCGAAGGACGATAAAACTTTTGAATGGTGACTTTCAAAAACCCCGCCCGGTTACGCGCTGCAAACAGCGGCAGCATGCGACCGATGTCCATGGGCTGTTGCACGGTGCCTTTGCCGAATGTGGAGGAATCTCCGACAATCACCGCACGGTTGAAATCCTGTAACGCTCCAGCAAGAATCTCACTTGCTGATGCACTGCTTTTATCCGTCATCACAACCATCGGACCGGTGTAGATTGGCTTTCCATTGTCAGAGTCTTTGACTTGAACCTGTCCAAGCGTGTTTTTCACTTGGACGACCGGTCCGCTCTCCATGAAAAATCCAGTCATCCGCCGGACTTCCTCCAGTGATCCGCCACCATTGTTACGGAGATCCAGAATGAGCCCGTCGATTTTCTCCTCGTTCAAACGCTTGAGAATTCTCTCAACATCCACCGAGCAACGAATTTTTCCTTCCTCAAAATCCGCATAAAAAGACGGCAGGGTCAGCACTCCCAAACGCCGGGTCACATCCTTTTCCGACTTCATTTCGATGACTTGCGCGCTCGCCTGCTCGTCTTTCATCTCTACCTTCCCGCGCTGGATCACGACGATTTTCGTCTCGCCGGGAGGACCACCCGCAGGCTCCACCTTCAAGGCGACTGTCGAGTCCTCCTTGCCCCGGATGTAGTCCACAACCTTGTCGATTTTCATGAACATGATATCAACCATGTCCTCGGGTTTACCGGTATTCAGGGTATCCACCGCGACAATCCGATCGTTGAGTTTGAGCGTGCCTTCCCGATCGGCTGGCCCTCCCACCACGATGCCTTTTATTTTAGTCGCCCCATCTTCCTCTCCTTGAAGGAGTGCCCCGATGCCAACCAATTCGTTTTTCATTCCGTCCTTGAACCGGTTCATTTCCCGAAAACTCATGTAATCGGTATGAGGATCGTACGCCCGCGCGATCGAGCTTAGGAAATAATTGGCGACCTCTTCGTCATCCACATCCTTGACACTGTTCAAAAAGCGCTTGTAACGGAGGGACACCTTTTCCTTTGGATTTCGATCCATCACTCCGGGATCGGGTTTGCCCTGCTCCTTGGCCAACTTAGTCAGCATCTCCCGACGCAAAATCTCGCCAAGAACAGCCTCCTTGATTTGACGACGCCACAGATCCGTAGCCTCTTTATCACTCTTTGGCCATGAGGCGGCCTTCCGACTTAACATCACCGACTCATCTGCGGAAAAATTAAAATCCGCATCCTTCAGCAACTTCTCAGCAAGCGAGACCCGTGCCTCAACCCGCTTCTCAAAAACGCGATAGATCTCCATTGCTGCTTCCATGCTGTTTCCGTGCAGCAAAAGTGTATGCAACTGGTCTCCGTATTTCAGGTTGAAACCATCCACATCTTCCTGCGTGAAATAAAGACGCTGAAAATCAAGATCCTTCAAATAATCGTCAAGAAATCTCTGGCTCAGCTCGGCATTGAAAGGCAATCGTGCGAAATGGCTGTTCTGCAACATGATCGCCATCTGCCTGCCAACTTCATTAAAATCAGCCTGTTGGGCACACGCAGAGCACGAAAGGGTGGCTACCAGCGCGGCAGATACAATTTTCCGAAAATAGGAATGGATCATGACAATCAAATGAAGCGGGCTAGATTTTCCAGTAACATGTCATGACTTCGTGCCTTGTCGATTTCTAAAAGTGGGGAACCAATTCACTTTTCTGATTTTTGCTGTGAAAGCCATCGCCGGAAATAAGTTTCAATCGCCGCCCTCTCGCTCGCTTCGGGATCGAAATTCTGACCGTTGAAAAACATGTCCGCCATCAGCGGACGCCGGCCCAGTTTGACCTTGAGATCCATCAAATCGCCGTTTCGAAGGATCCTCAGTTCGGCATTGGAGTTCGGTTTCATGGTCTTGATCTTCTCCCGAAACAACGGGGAAGCCTCAACACCCTGCCATGTTTCACGCTCCAACCCCACGATTAAATCATTCAACTGGATCCCCGCACGCTGACCAGGAGTCCCCTCCCTGACTTCAACCACACGGATCGCGTGACGGGGGAGTGGGTCCCCCGGGAGTTCGATGATTTCATCCTTCAGTGCCAAGGCTATTCCGATGTATCCCTCGCCTTCCTTCAAGTACTCGTCGGTAACCAGACTACGAAGAACACTCATGCAACGCTCCCTAACTTCGGGGTCGGCAGCACTCCGAGACCGCAGGAGAAGCTCCGGCATCGCCCGCCCGGGTTGTTTACGCCCCCACTCAAGCAGTTCCTTCTGGGCGATTTCCCGCTTGCGGAATTCAGCCGACCCTAGGCCTTCGATTGCTTGCGCCGGAGGCTCGGTGGACCATCCCGTAAGGGACGCCACAATGGATATCACCGCAGCGACATTCGTTACCCTAAGTCTTGCATGAACTCCAGCCTGTCGCATCGAAGTTCTCCTAAGCGGTTAATTGCCCAACATGTTTTTCTGAGGCACTTCAATCGTATCGTTCGGTTGCACCGGGATACTCATGAACTGTGCCTTGGTGAGATCGTATACAGTCTGGCGACCACCTCTGAACAGCTTGACACGCTTCATGCTGCCAAACTCAGTCGGGCCTCCGGCCGCTGCGATTGCCTGGTAGAGCGTCAGCCCCTTGTTGAAAGGTTTCGGGCCTGGGCCCCTGACCTGGCCACCGATATGAACGGATTGCTCGTTGATGCTATCCTTGGTGTTTGAAATCACTTGAATCGTAGGATTCGTATAAATCCCAAGACTCTTGTAGCGTGATTGAAGCGATGCCGCGAGATCTTCATTCCTCAGGCCTGCGGCATGAACCGTTCCGACGAAGGGCATGTTGATATAACCGGCATCGGAAACCGGGTAAATCCCGTCGATTCGCCCCTTTTCCTCAGAAGGCACCCCCGAA
>JBEDKU010000789.1:0-3695 GCA_041172045.1 Verrucomicrobiota bacterium
CTCCAATATCATCGCGGCGGGCACCACCGTGACCTCCGGAAACTTAAGCTCCTTGAACTTGATTGGCACGGCCGGGAATGCTCCCCTGATGCTGAACCTGACCGGCAATGCAAGCACCGCCAATACCCAAGCCTTCGCAGGCGTAACGACCTCAGTTGGGATGGCTCACCTCAATCTCACACCGGGAGCGTCGGGGGGGAGTTTGGCTGTGCAGCTTGGCAATATCAGAACCACCTCCGCCACGCTTGGCGGGTTGGACATCAGCCTGCCAACCGGTGCCACCGCCACCACGGTAGCTGCCAATAGCAACGGAATGATCTCCAATGTCACTGTGAATGGGAACACCTGGGGCACCTCGGCGGCCACGACCCTCAGCGGCGTGAGCACCACAACCGGGGCGAATGTTGTTACCGTCGGCAGTGGCGCCCCCTCCAATGGCACTCAGATTCAGTTTACAACCATTCCTACCGGCTCCGGGCTGACCGCGGGAGCCACCTATTATGTCGTCGGGAGCAATGGCAGCACCTCCTTCCAGTTGGCGCGGACGCCGACTGGCTCCGCGATCGCTCTGAGCACCAGCTCTGGGGCCGGCACGGGGGCGGTGGAGGGCGCTCTCACCGGACTGACAAGTTATGCCTCTTCGTTTGCCACCAACAACAATTTGGATGTCACAACGAACGTCACGGCGGGTGCGAACGCGCTCGCGAATTCGGTCCGGTTTAACACGGCTGCGGGGACGACTCTGACCCTCAATGGCGTGAATCAAGTCAAGAGCGGGGGGATTCTGGTGACCAGCGCGGTCGGGGCGAACCTCTCCAAAATCACCGGCGGCGTCGGTATTGGTGGAACGGATCGCCGCGGCATCACGATCTTCCAAAACAACACGCTGGGAGATCTGGAGATTGCTTCGGTCATCACCGATCGAAACGGGGCGAACACCACGACCTTCAACAAAAATGGCATGGGCACTCTCTTGCTGACGGCAACAAACGGTGACAGTGGGGGCGGCAGCAATCTCAATGAGGGAAAGGTGATCGTAACGGCGGACCCGATCGCGGCGGTGACGCTGACAGGCGCGAATACGAGTGGCTCCAATCAAATCACCGGCTTGGCCGACACGTCCGGCATTTTTGTGGGTGAGGCGGTCACGGGAGCCAGCTTTACGACAGCCAACGTCTCGTGGATCGTCACGGCGAAAACCGCAAGTAGCGTCACGCTGTCAGCCAATTCCAATGTGGCCGGCGGAACCTCCTTCAACTTCCTGGGCGGCAGCGGCCTTGGGGTTTCTGGAACCGCCTCCATCGCGCCCGGAGCCACCCTGCAGATCGGCAACGGCGGCACGACCGGCAGCCTGATTGACGGCCAGACTGTCAACAACAACGGGGCAGTGATTTTTAATCGCAGCAACGACCAGAGCTTTAGCAACATCGTCTCCGGCACCGGCACGCTGGAAAAGCAAGGCGCGGCGATCCTGACCCTCTCCGGCGCGCACACGTATTCCGGCGCGACGACAGTCACTGCGGGCACCCTTCAGATCGGCGGGGCCGGATCCCTTGGTAGCGGAACTTACGCGGGCAGCATTGCTTTGAATAATGCCAGCTCTCTCAAATATAGCAGTTCAGCCACCCAGACTCTCTCCGGGATCCTCTCCGGCAATGGCACGCTGACCAAGGACACTTCCGCGAGCATTCTGACCCTTACCAATGCCAGCAACACTTTCACCGGGGCCATCAATATCAACGCCGGAACTCTCACGGCGTCCAACACAACCGCGCAGAACAATGGCGCCTTCACGGTCCTCGGGGAGGCGAGCGCGATCAACCTGCGTAATGGGGCCACCTTGATCGTTGCGCAGAATTCAACTGGTGGATTCGGCCGGAATTTTACTGTGGCCAGTCCCCTCACGGTCTCTGGAACTGCAACTTTGAATGCCCTTTATGGTGGGGGTAATTCATCTCCAAAATACACGTTTGGTTCACTTTCTCTTGAGGAGGGCAGTCTGCTCAATGTGATCGATTCCGGGAATGTGAGCGGGCGGCTTGGGGCAACGACCACCTTCTTGAAGGGAAGTGCAGCGATCCATGATCAGGCCGGCTCAACCGGTGGAAGAATCGAATTGAGCAACGTGACCGTGGATAACAGCGTGGCCACGAGTTCCACTTCGACTCTGACCGTGGCTGGAGGCAGTCTCTCTGGAGCAATCAACGGCGCGATCACTAACAATTCGGTGGATCCCACGAAGGTGCTGGCGTTGGTCAAGGGAGGCACTGGCAACCTGACCCTGACGGCTACCAACACCTTCACGGGGGCCACGACGCTGACAAGTGGCTCGCTTATTCTGAAAAACACGAATGCCCTTCAGAACAGCACTCTGGCCCACAGCGGCGCGGGGATTCTCGCTTTCGACAGCACGGTCTCCGCCTTCACCTTGGGCGGCCTCTCCGGCAGTTCAAACATCGCGTTGATGAACAATGCCGCCATTCCCGCGGCGATCGCGTTGACGGTGGGAAAGAACAACTCCAGCAACAGCTACTCCGGCGCTCTCAGCGGGGACGGCAGCCTGACCAAGAACGGCTCGGGGATCCTGACCCTCAGCGGGGCCAACACCTTTACCGGAGCCACCCTGATCAGCGGCGGCACCCTGGCGCTGGATGCAAGCGGCTCGATTGACAGCACCAACGAGGTATCCCTTGGCACCGTCGGCACCTTCGATGTCTCCGCCAAGGGACTTGGCGGTTACTCGGTCGATACCCTCAAGGGTTCCGGTAACGTGACCGGCGCACTCACGGTTTCCACCACGCTTGCCATCGGCAACTCCTCCGGAACCACCAACTTCAATAACGACCTCACGCTGGATTCCGCAACCTATGTCTTTGAAATGACCGGCGGCACATCACCCGGGCTCGGCTCGGCCGATCTTGGAATGGTCGCCGATGCCCTGACCATCACCGCAGGCTCGATTCTCGATCTCGTCGAGCTGGGAACCTACACGGCGGGCAACAAGTTCACCTTGTTCGGTTACGGCACTCTCAGTGGCACCTTCGACGGCCTGGCTAACAACGCCACCTTCTTCGACGACCTCGCCAACACCTGGCGAATCCAATACGACGACACCACTGCCGGGGCCAACGGCGGCACCGGAACGAATTTCATCACCATCACCGCGGTGCCGGAACCCAATGTCGCCGCCCTTCTGGGAGGCCTCGGCGCGCTCGTTCTCCTGCGCCGCCGCCGCTGATCACAGCCCTGTAGCGGCGTCTCTCTGAGCGCCGATACCCATGAAAAGCCCACGAATCTTCCCTCTGCAGAACTCCACGAACAATCGACAACAGCTACCATATCTTCCTCTCTCTTGCGTCCTCTCCGGCATCGCGCCTTGCGAGTCGCTTCTTCCAAGCCCCGATAACAATCATCGCTGAAAATAATCTCGAAAAAATGCGAAATCCGGATTCTCACGCTTATGCCGGGTAGCAAATTCCAAAATCCCATCCTGTCCTGCTAGTAAGCAAACCCATATCCCCAAACCGCCAAAACCATGAAGCCCACACGCAATCCATTCACCGCCGCCAGAGGTCTCGGCCTCGTCGTCTTCGCTGCCTTTGGCATCGTTCTTTCCGCCGATGCCGCCGTTTCCACCTGGGTCGGCAACACCTCCGCCGACTTGAGCGGCGCGAACTGGACCGGCACCAACAACC
>JBEDKU010000790.1:0-8053 GCA_041172045.1 Verrucomicrobiota bacterium
TGCGGTGCAGCCGTCGAAATACACCGCGATGGCCTTCTTCCCGTGGCGGAAGGCGGTCTTGCCGTTGGTGGTTTTCCCCTCGACGGGTTCGGACCACCAAAGATTGCGGCTGTCGTAACGAGCGGAGAGATCCGTGGTTGTTAGGAATGCGGCGGTGCGGCTGGGATTGGTGATCTCGGTGATGGTGGTGTAGCGCTCGGTGTCTTGATCACTGCGCTTGATCATGAAATCGTGGACCATGCCGTAGCTGCCGCTGAGCTGGTCGTAGCTTTTCTTTTTGGCCCGGTAGGCGGTGGGATCCAGGAGGCTGCTGGAAACTTCCGTGTTTGGATCGGCGGCGGTGAGCAGGCTTTCATCGCCCGTGAGCTGAGCCAGAAAGCCCGGGTCCTTATACCAATAGTTCTTCTTCCCGTTTTCATCCACGATGAAATAGGAGGCGTAGCGGCCATTGTGGTCCGTGGCATACGAGACATTGGCGATCTGCAACTGGTGGATGTTTTTGACTGAGGTAGCAGCGTCCCCGGCGGCCCGCGTGCGAACAATGCCAAGGGAGAATAGCGCGGCCAGGGAGGCGATAATGACAATCGCCACGAGGAGTTCGACCAAGGTAAATCCCAAGGTAAAACGGGCGGAGGTTTTTTTCATTCGGCGTGGGATTGGATTATCAGTCCCGGATGGCTTGGGAGTTTCACCTGAGAGAATTTCAATTTGGGCGGTTATTCCGTTTTGAATAGTCGGATGAAGTGACGACACGGCGGTCGGGTCACCCATCACCACGGAGGCGGAATGGCGACATTGCCGGGCGGATGGCGGGCAACGGAGATCCGGTTAGCGCAGTACCGCGATGTTCCGTGTGAATACCGGAGTTTTAAGAGCTTTGAATTTCGCAGTGAACGCGGCGGTTGCCTTGCCCTTCGAAGCGGAGAAATAGGATGGAGCGTTTGTCGGGACGAAATAGAACTCTGCGGCGAATGGGATCACCGCTTCCGGGAAGGTGCCCGCGTTTTTCCATTCGAGTCCGGTCTTGGGATCGAGCAGCTCCTTTTTTCCGCTCGCATCGCCGGTGCGTTCGTCCATCACGAGTTCACTGCCCTTGAAGTAGAGCTGCTTGCATTTCACCAGATACAGCGAGCCCTCGAGTGCCGCCAGATCCTTGAGAAATTCGCTTTCGGTCACGCGGCGCATCATCGGAACCACCACGTAGTCCTCGCCGACCACCTTGTCCTTGATCGAAACCATCGGTTCGCGCGACTGGTCGCTGCGAAGGCTGGAAAGCGAACCTCGGTATTGATAGACGAAAATCGCGTTGTCAGGCTCGGAGCTTTCCTTGATTCGGTTCAAGGCGGTGTCGAATGGGGTATTGCCCGCTTTGGTGCTTCTGCCGCTCGCCAGCTCGGCTTCCAAGGTGCTAGCCAGGCGGTCGGCCTCCTGGACGTTGATTGATTTCTTGATTCCCTGTGCCGCGGGTGCGAACACAACCATGAAGCCCGTCAGAAGGACCGCCAGCACGCCGATGGCGATGACGGTTTCGAGAAGGGTGAAACCGCGATGGATAGATGGGCGAATGGGTTGCATGGATTTTCCGGCGAATTTCGACGACCGTATTTTCTATTCCGGATCGCGGGTAGTCGGATGAAAAGACGACTGGAATAGGGCGTGGCCCAGAACTGTTCGGCATGCTTTTCTCTGCCTGATGGGGGTGGCGATGTGACAAAAACTTCACTGGTACGATTTGCCCCGTTCTGATTTGTTGCGCGTGTGGGCCGCACCAAGGAAAAAAGCGCCAAGCAATACCCACCGGGCGGCTGCGGCCAAACCCGTTCCCGGAGCTTGTCGTGCCCTGATGGCAGTCACGCCGACTCAAGCAGTCTCTTCAAGCGGATTGGTCACGGGCTCAACCACGAAAAATGCCAACCCCCGCGTTCCGTCCACACGCAGCAATGGGCATGCCGAACAGTCCTGGGATTTACTCCTATCTGCGAGAGTTTCCCGGATATCTGCTTGGTGTAATGCAGTGTGTAAAACGACCGGCTTGTTGGCCGTTTTCGAGGCAGAATGGCGGAGCATGTCCATGGAGGTGTGGTTCACGCCGGTCCCGACGTTGAACGCCTAAAATCCGGATTTTTGCCACTCGGGCGACGTCTGAGACACGGGTGAGGTCGCGGCGTTGGCTTCCATCTCCCAGGATGGGGACGGGCTGGTCCCGCTCGATTGCCCGCTGCGAGGACTCGATGGCCAGATCGGGACGTTGGCCGGGGCCACACACGAAAAAGAACCGCAGGGCGAGGACATTGAGGCCGTGGAGGCGCGAGTAGATTCGGCACCAGTGCTCGCCATGAAGCATGGTCAGCGCGTAGGGGCTTTACGGGGCGGTCGGGCCGTCCTCGGCGAACGGGAGCAGCGATACCGGGCCATAGACGCTGAAGGACGAGGCGAAGACGAAAGTCGGGAAAATCATGCGGCGGCAGAAATCCAGCAACCGGAGAGTGCCGACGACGTTGGTGATCGTGAGCCGCCAAGACTGGCTTCCGGCCGCATTCTCAAACGGCTTGAGCTTGAAGTGATGAATCTTTTGGGTCGTGCCATGGTGCAAAATTGGCAACTGCGGTGGCAACTTTTCAAACTGGCCAAGATCGTAACATGCTTATTGTCAGTCATTTAGTTCTCATGGCGACTTATCTACGAATCAGAAGCTTAGGGGTTCGAGTCCCTTCGGGTGTCCCACTCTTGAAACCCTGTAAATCAAAAGGTTACAGGGTTTTTTGTGGCTGGTTTTCTGGACTTCTCAGAACCGCTCCAATGCCAAAAATCGGAGTTGAACACGAACTGGTTTAGGAAGTGTTGCAGCTCGAACCTCTGTTCCGGCACCACCCTCGGCCATCGCGCAGAAAAAGCGGCGGGAAGCTATGTGGGATGAGGGCCCTGTTGAGCCGTCACATTAGGAAATCGCTGAGGCTTTCTTCCACATCGCGTAAAGACTCGCCGCAGCTTGGCTTTGACCGATGCCGGGTTTGTGTCTATTTCCGGCCTCTTTCCCATGAAGGAGCAAATCGAAGCCATCCAAACTGAAGCGCTTGCGCAAATCACCGCCGCCGCGGACGAGCGCGCGCTCGACGACGCCCGCGTCGCCGCGCTCGGCAAAAAAGGCACGCTCACCCTCGTCGCCGCCGGCATCAAGGACGTGCCGAAAGAGGACAAGGCCGCCGTCGGCCAACTCCTCAACGCCGCCCGCACCGCCATCACCGCCGCGCTGGAGGAAAAACAACTCACCCTCCGGGAAATCGCCGACCGCGCAGCCCTCGCCGGCATCGACGTCACCTTGCCCGCCCGCCAACTGCATGTCGGCTCGCTTCACCCGCTGACGCTGATCCGCGACCAAGCCATCGGCATCCTCCGCCGCATGGGTTTCGCGCTCGCCGATGGGCCGGAGATCGAGGACGAGTTCCATTGCTTCGACGCCCTCAACACCCCCGCCGACCACCCGGCGCGGAACGAAAAGGACACCTTCTATTTCGACTCCGGCAAACTCCTCCGCACCCATACTTCCAGCGTGCAGATCCGCACCATGGAAACGCAGTCGCCGCCGATCCGCATCATCGCCCCCGGCTCCGCCTACCGCCGCGACGAGATCGACGCCACCCACCTCTCCGTTTTCAACCAACTCGAAGGTCTCTACATCGGCGAGGATGTCTCGCTCCCCGACCTCAAGGGCACGCTCGAATATTTCCTCCACGAACTCTTCGGCGCGAGCACGGAAGTCCGTTTCCGTCCGCACTTCTTCCCCTTCACCGAGCCAAGTTTCGAAATCGACGTGAAACTCACGGTCAAGGGCCAGGCCCCGCGTTGGATCGAAGTCGCCGGTTGCGGCATGGTCGATCCCGCCGTCTTCGATTCGATCAACAAGACCCGCAAGGACAATGCCTTCGACCCCGAAAAAGTCACCGGCTTCGCCTTCGGCATGGGCCTCGACCGCCTCGCCATGATCCGCTGGGGCATCAAGGACATTCGCCTCCTCATCGAAAACGACGCCCGGTTTCTCAAACAATTCGCCTGATCCGAAATTCAAAAGGCACCACGAATCTCACGAATCCAGATTCATATTCGTAAGATTCGTTGGATTCGTGGTGCCTGCCCCTCTTCATCCCCTCTCCCATCTGCGTTTATCTGCGTCCATCTGCGGTTAAAAAATCTTCCTCTTCTCATGAACATTTCTCTCAACTGGCTCGCCACCCACCTCGATCTTTCCGGTAAATCCATCAAGGAAATCGACGACCTCTTCACCTTCGCCGGTGTCGAAGTCGAAGGCATCGTTTCCAAAGGCATTGCTTCAGATAGAATCGTCGTCGCCCGGATTATGGAAGCCGTCCAGCACCCGAACGCGGACCGACTCAAAGTCACCCAGGTCGACTGCGGTGAAGCCACCCTCCGCCAGATCGTCTGTGGCGCCCAGAACTACAAGGTCGGCGACAAAGTCCCCTGCGCCCTCCCCGGCGCGGAACTACCCGGCGGCTTCACCATCGGCGAGACCGTCATGCGCAAGGTCGAGTCCAAAGGCATGCTTTGCGCCGCCGCCGAGATCGGCCTTCCCGCCGGAGCCGACGGCCTGCTCATCCTTCCCGAGGGCGCGGAAATCGGCAAACCCGTCAAACAACTCTTCGACTCCGACACCCTGCTCGAACTCGAAGTCACCCCGAACCGCCCCGACCTCCTCAGCCACCGCGGCATGGCCCGCGAACTCGCGACGTTGTTGAAAACGCCGCTGCTCCCGC
This sequence comes from Verrucomicrobiota bacterium, assembly GCA_041172045.1. Taxonomy (GTDB): domain Bacteria; phylum Verrucomicrobiota; class Verrucomicrobiia; order Verrucomicrobiales; family Akkermansiaceae; genus Luteolibacter. The sequence continues at coordinate 4,770 of JBEDKU010000790.1, forward strand.
TGGAAATCCCGTCCCGCGAAACAGCTCCCGCCACGGACATACGCATCGACGCCCCGGCCGACTGCCCGCTCTACACCGCTATCAAAATTTCCGGCGTCACCGTTAAAGAATCCCCCGCCTGGCTCAAACAACGCCTCGAATCCATCGGCCTGCGTCCCATCAACAACATCGTCGATGTCACGAACTACGTGCTCCACGAACTCGGCCAACCCCTCCACGCCTTCGACGCCGCAAAACTCACCGGCAACATCATCGTCCGCAACTCCAACGAGGGCGAAACCTTCCTTGCGCTCGATGAATCCACCCACGTCCTCACCCCGGACGACCTCCTCATCTCCGACGAATCCGGAGCGGCCCTCGCCTTGGCCGGTGTGATGGGCGGCCTCACCAGCGGCGTCACCGAAACCACCACCGACATTCTGTTGGAGTCCGCCTATTTCGCCCCGCAGGGCATCCGCCGCACTTCGCGGCGCACCGCGCTTTCCTCGGATTCCTCCTACCGCTTCGAGCGCGGCGTCGATCCGGCAGGTGTCGTCACCGCCTCCGCGTTTGCCGTCAAACTCATCCTCGAACTCGCCGGCGGCACTGCGGAAGAAGCCATCCAGCTCGCCGGTGAAGCTCCCGTCGTCGTCAAATCCGTCACCCTCGACGCCCAGAAACTCGACCAGCTCATGGGCGGCTCCATCGCCCTGGCAGACGCCGAGGAAATCCTCACCCGCCTCGGTCTCACCAAACTCGCCGACGGCACCTGGGACGTCCCCTCCTTCCGCGCCGACCTCCAGCGCCACATCGACCTCGTCGAGGAAATCGCCCGCGTCCACGGCCTCGCCAACGTGCCCTCGCGTTTCCAAGGAACCTTCGTCCCCGCCAGCCCGATCGATGCCGCCTACGATGCCGACATGGTCCTCCGCCGCCGCCTGGCAGCCATCGGCTTGCACGAGTGCCAGACCATCAAACTCATCTCGGACGCCCAGGTCTCCGACACCCTCCCGCTGCGCCCCATGCAGGACGGCGACGTCATCCGCGTGAAGCTCCCGCTCAGCGAGGACCACGCCGTCATGCGCCCGAGCATCGTCCCCGGCCTCATCGCTTCCGCTGCCAGAAATGTCCGCCAACAAGCCAAGTCCCTGCGCTTTTTCGAGATGGGCCGCGTCTTCCGCAACGCCGGCGGCGGCAAGGCGAAGGACCAGGAAAGCGAAACGCTGGCGGTCCTGCTCTCCGGCTCGGCCCAACCCACCGGTTGGTCCCAAGCCGAGCGCACCGCCGATCTCTACGACCTCAAAGGCATCCTCACCGCCCTGCTCGGCGACCGGAAAATCACCTTCAGCCCGAAGGACCGCTCCGGCTTCGTGCTCGCCAGCGACATCAAGGTCGACGACCAGAACATCGGCGTCTTCGCCCGCCTCACTCCGGCCCGCGAGCGCGAACTCGATTTCACCACCCCCGTCTTCGTCGCCGAGCTCGACCTCGGAAAACTCCGCAAGCTGCTCAACGGCACCAACCACGTCGAAGACCTCCCGCAGTTTCCCGGCTCCTCCCGCGACGCCGCGATGGAACTCCCCCTCACCACGCCGAACGCCCAAATCGAAGCTATCATCGCCAAACTCGCCGAGCCCTTGTTAGTCTCGTCCGAGTGCTTCGACGTCTTCACCGATCCCACCGGCCAGAAGATCGCCGCCGACAGCAAATCCGTCGCCTATCGCTTCCACTACCGCGAAGCCACCCGCACGCTCAAAACCGAAGAAATCGACACCGCCCACCAGAAAGTGCTCGAAGCGCTGACAAAGGGACTTGGGGTGAAGTTCCGGTGATGGGCGAATGCCCACCACCGTGGACTGACGGCAGCCTGCTGCCGCTGTGATGCCCGCAGCCTGCTGCGGCATGGGTGGAGGCGGCGGTTTGTGAGCGAACCACGTTCCGCGTCCGCCAGCGGGCTGGCAACACCCGACAGCGGCAGCAGGCTGCACGCAGTCCACGGGCCGCCGTCCCGGTGACCAGGGGAGACTTCCGCGCTCCTGTCAGTGGGGCCGATAGAGCGCCGCCAGCTCGTTTCTGCGCAGCTTGCCCAACTCGCTGCACGGGAACTTCGCGATGACGGCGGCGGGACGGAGTCGGCGGAAGCCGGGGGCTTGTTGTTGGTAGAGTGCCAGCGTGGAGTCGATGATTTCCGGGCTGACCGATGCTTCGAAAACCGGGACAAGCGCGTTGCCGGCCCGCTCGTCCGGGATGGCGATGACGGCGAAGGTGTTGGGAGCGAGTTGGCCGTTGGAGAGGGAAATCAATTCGCGCTCGATGGCTTCGGGATCGACGAGTTCGCCGAGGATTTTCACGAGCGTATCGGCTCGGCCGAGGGGAGTTAGGGCTCGGTTTTCAAGAAGCACGCGGTCCGAGGTGGTGTGCCAGGCGGATTCGCGGGGAGTGAATTTTCCGTTGGTGACGTAGCCGGAAAACAGGGCGGGGCCTGAGATTTCGAGCAGTCCGTCGGCGGAAACGCGGGCCTCCCAGATCGGCAGGAGGGGAATCGGCGCGGATTGATAGGGCTGCGTGAGCGAATCGAGAGTTTGCGTGGCGATTTGCGAGGAGGCCTCGGACATGCCGTAGCTGGCAAGCACCGGCCAGCCAAGATCGCGCGCGACCTGGCCGGTGGCGGGTTCCAGATAGCCGCCGCCGACGACGATGGCTTGCAAATTTACCGGGGCGGTTAGTTTTGCCTTCACCAGATCGTGAACTTGGGTGGGAACCAGCGAGGTGTGGGTGACGCCGGCGGTTTCCAGCCAATCGCGGAACAAGCCGGGCTCCCAGCGTTGGGCGAATTCTTGTAATCTACATCTCGCTTCGTAGGCCCTGGCCGCGACACCGAAACCGCCGACGTGGTGAAGCGGCAGGACGAGTCCCCAGCAGGATGCCGGAGTGACAGCTAGATGCCGGTTCACGGCGGCGGCGGAGGCGAGCAGCGCGGGTTTGGAAATGGCGACCGACTTGGGCACGCCGGAGCTGCCGGATGTTTCGAAAAGCACGTGCCCAGTCAGTTCCGGAGTCACGGATGCCGGCTCGTTCCAAAACTCCGCGCTCGTTAGTAAAGACGCGTCCATGGCTGGGCGGCGAGAAGATCGTCGAAGCCGAGGCCGAGACCGTCGGGCACTTTGAATTCCGGCGACCACGGGCCGAGGGCTTCGGTGAATTCGTTGGGCTCGAACAAGTGATGCGTTTGCAAACCGCACATGCCGACGAGTCCGGGAAACTGCAACTCGAGCCTGGCCGCTTCCCACGCCGCGAAGGCCTGG
>JBEDKU010000791.1:0-3076 GCA_041172045.1 Verrucomicrobiota bacterium
ATCGTCCGGGGTAATCACGGCCACACCATCCGGTTGGCGACACTCACCCGGGGCGCGGCCTTCGGCGAGGGCGTGCTGCTGGACGATCTACCGCACTCGGCGTCGGGGGTGGCGCTGAGCGATGTGAAGGTCCGCCTGATTCCCCGTGATGTTTTCGAAAGGATTCGCGCGGAGCAGCCGGAAGTGTTCTATCGGATGGTCGGTCATGTCGCTCGTCGTTTGAGCACGCGTCTGCAAGCTGCGAACGAGCTCTACATTTCCGGGGTCTCTCCGGTGGTCGCCACCTGGCGCAAGGAGCACGACTCGCTCGGCGAGCGCGAGTTGCCGGACACCGCTTACTACGGCGTGCAGACGCTGCGCGGGATGGAGAATTTCCCGATTTCCGGGATCCCGCTCCATCACTTCAGCCATTTCGTGCGTAGCCTGGCGTATGTGAAAAAAGCCGCCGCGATGGCGAACAAGGATCTCGGCGTGATCAAGCCCGACCGCGCGGACGCCATCATCGCCGCGTGTGACGAGATCATCGCCGGAAAGTGGCACAAGCACTTCACCATCGACATGATTCAGGGCGGAGCCGGCACGTCGACGAACATGAACGCCAACGAGGTCATCGCCAACCGCGCGTTGGAGATCCTCGGCCACCGTAAGGGGCAATACGAATTCCTCCACCCGAACGACGACGTCAACCGCTCCCAATCGACCAACGACGCCTACCCCACCGCCATCAAGCTGGGCGTTATTCTAACCATGCGCGACGCCACCTCCGCGCTGCACGAGCTGAAGGCCGCGCTCGTCGCCAAAGCCGGGGAGTTCGCCGATGTTTTGAAAATGGGACGCACGGAAAACCAGGACGCCGTGCCGATGACCCTCGGTCAGGAGTTTGCCGCCTACGCCTCCACCATCAAGGATGGCATCCGCTACATCGAGCGGGCCGCGGAGGAGTTTCTCGACATCAACATGGGAGCCACCGCCGTGGGTACCGGCATCAACAGCCCGCCGGGATTTGCCGAACTCTGCACCATGTATCTTAGCGATGTCAGCGGCCTTCGGGTTAAAATCGCTGAAAATTTGGTGCAATCCACCCACGACAGTGGTCCGTTTTCCCTGATGAGCGGCGCGATGAAAACCGCCGCCGTGCAGCTCTCCAAAATCTGCAACGACCTCCGCTGGCTTTCGTCAGGCCCGCGCTGCGGACTTTATGAAATCCGCCTGCCAGCCATGCAGCCCGGCTCGTCGATCATGCCCGGCAAGGTGAATCCCGTCATTCCGGAAATGGTCAGCCAGGTCTGTTATCAGATCATCGGCGCGGACGTCGCCATTTCCATGGCCTGCGAGGCGAGCGAACTGGAGTTGAACATGGCCGAGCCCATCATCGCCTTCAATCTGTTCTTCGGGCTCACGCTCCTGAGAAACGCGGCCATCGCCCTGAATACGCGCTGCATTTCCGGCATCGAGGCGAACCGCGAGCGCTGCCTTGCTTACGTGCAGAATTCCATCGGCCTGGTCACCGCGCTCAATCCCGTGCTCGGCTACGAGCGCAGCGCCGCCATCGCCAAGGAAGCGCTGGCTACCGGAGCCAGCGTTTACAGCCTCGTGCTGGAAAAAGGCTGGCTCAGCAAGGAGCAGCTCGATGACCTGCTGACGCCTGAGAAAATGACAAGGCCGCGATAGAAATGATTTTCACCAATCCCTCGTCGAGCCGGTCTTGGGGCCATAGGCTCCGCCTTCCAAGCCGCTTGCCGCGGCGACTAAATAGAGCGTTCCTGTGGCGGTGTTGATTTGCGACGGCGTGGTGTAGCTCACGGTGGCGACTTGCGCGGGGAACCGCAGGTAGCCGCCGACCCCGTCGTCACTCGTGCCGAAGATGCTCACCCGGGTGACGGCTCCGCCGACAATGGCCGGGGTGACGGAGGCGTCGGCCTGCGGGATGTCATTCATGTTCGAGTGTCCGCGGACGGCTTGTTGCACGTTGCGCAGGTTCATGACGTTGGCGGCGCGATCCGAGCCCTTTTTCCAAGCTTTTGCGCCGACGAAGAGGATCGAGATAAGGGTGAGCAGAACAAGGATCACGACGGTCAATTCGATCAAGGTCATTCCGGACCTTGCTCTGATATTTCGGACGGGGTGCTGTTTCATGATAGTGTGTTGATGGGGGCTGTTGGGGTCGGTGTGTATCATGCCTTTGAAACGCGACATCGGGTATAACGACATCAGGTATAACGGCATCGCGTATCCGTCCGCACAGCCCCGGCAGGTAATCCAGTCCAAGTTCATTCAATGCATTGAGCGCGAGGGAAACCGTTTCCTCACCGTGTTTCATGGAGTCGCGTGGCGAGAGGTTTCCTGTTTCTTCAAACGGGCGTCGCTGGCGATGCGGTCTTCCCTGTCGGGACGCTAGATGACCCCCGGATGATTGCCTGCCATCCGCCAGCGGGCCGGGGCATGGAATTCCAAACGGGTGATTTCCAATTCTCCCTCGATTCGATGTTGCATCCGGAGGGGTGTTGAAAAATCATGGGTCCAATCCCAGTTGATCCAATATGACTTCCCCAAAAGTATTCATCGCAGTTGATTTAGGTGCAGGCAGTGGTCGCGTGATCGCCGCGAAGACGGATTTCACCAAGCTCGAGCTTGAGGAAGTCCACCGTTTCGACAACCCGGGCACCGACCTGCCGGGTGGCTCGTTCTGGAATATCATTGGCCTCTATCGCGAGATCCTCGAAGGACTCCGCCGCGCGGTCGAACGGCATGGGGAAAACATCGTTTCCATCGGCATCGATACCTGGGGCTGCGACTTCGGCCTGATCGATGCGAACGGCGAATTGCTCGGAATGCCGCACCAATACCGGGACCCGCGTTTCGAGGGAATGGCGGAGGCGATGCACGCGATTCTGCCGGAGGCGGAAATCTACGCGCAGACCGGGATCAAGACGAATTTCTATAACAGCTCGCTCCACCTGCTGGCCGAGGCGCGCAAAAAAAGCCCGGCGCTGGCGAATGCCGAGTGCCTGCTGTTTGTGCCGGACTTGCTGGCCTACTGGTTGACCGGGCGGCAGGCGGTCGAGCGGACCGTGGC
>JBEDKU010000792.1:0-2764 GCA_041172045.1 Verrucomicrobiota bacterium
TGATGTGGTGGAGCGGGGAAATTTCCTGATAGCGCGCCTTGACGGCTGCATCGCCATAACCTTGCGGACCGTTGTCGATGACGGGATACCAGAGGATGAGCGCGTCGGGGCGGGAGGAAACGGCGGGGTCTTCGCCGGGTTCGTCGAGGCCTGGCACGGTGCCGGCGGCCGCGGCGATCTGCCCGCCGGCGGAGGCTCCGGCGGCGATGATTTTTTGGGGATCGACGCCGAGTTCCCGGGCGTGTTGGCGGATCCAGCGGATGGCGGACTTGCCGTCGCTGTCGGCCTCGAAGGCGGTGGTGCCGTGGGTGAAGGAGGTGCGGTAGTCGGCGCTGATCGCGACGAGCCCCTTGCCGGCGAAGTGGCGGCACTCCGGATAGAACTGGAGCGGCGTGCCTTGTTTCCAGCCGCCGCCGTAAAAGAAGACGATGGCGGGGCGGGGAGTGGCGGCGGGTTTTTCCGGCTTGAAGAGGTGGAGGGTGAGCTCGCCCCTGGCGGTTTTTTTGTAGGGGATGATTTCCGGCTGATAGGAAGCCGGCGGCTTGTCCATGACCTTGACGAGGGCCTGGAACCAGCGGTCCGCCATCTTGGCCGCGCCGCTGGCGTTGGGGTGGACTCCGTCGGCGATGGCGTCCTGAGCGGGATCGAAGCCCTCGCCCTGTGGCACGATGATGACGGGGGAGGCCGGGCGGGTGAGTTTCCCGGCCAGGCCGGCGAGCGCGGTGTGGAGTTCCGGGAGGTAGGAATACTTGGGCAGCTTGCTGCTGGTGATGGGCTGGGCGAGCAGGACGACGACCTGCGGGTTGGAGCGGCGGAAGCCTGCGATGAGCGCCGCGGTGTCCTTGATGATCTGCGGGATGGGCTTTTCCTCGGCGAAGTGGTTGTGGCCGGCGTGGAGCAGGACGATGTCGGCAGGGGCTTTCTCGAAATTCGCCGGCACGGTGGCGGCGAGGAAACCGGAGTTTTTCCCGCCGTAGCCTTCGTGCGGGAGGTCGCCGATGCGGGAGGGGCTCCTGCGGGTGCCGGTGTATTCGACGAGGTAGCCGGCGGTGTAAAGTTTCTCCCAGAGCGGGTAGCGCCAGTTGGAGAAGGTGCTCCCCCCCTCGGTGATCGAGTCGCCGACCGGCATGATTCGATAGATCCTCTGCGCGGCCGGAAGCGGGCAGGCCAGCAGGAGCAGGAGGGCGATGATCTTCATGGGCCGGTGCGGGCGTGACCTCGCCGCTGACGTCCGGCGGGATGGAGGCCATCCCGCCGGGCGGCTGGAATCACAGCTTGTAGAACTGCTCCCAGTCCTTGCGGGGAGGAGCGCCTGCGAGCATTTCGTTAGCGATCTTGTGGTTGGTGATCTGTTTGGTGGCGGGATCGAATGCTAGCTTGGCGTTCACGCGCTGGGCGAGGACGCCGATGGCCATGGCCTGGCAGAGCGGACCGGCGACCGAGAACGGGGAGCGGCAGGTTTCCTTGCCCTGGCAGGCGAGCAGGAAGTTCTTGAAGTGGTTGGAGGGGCTCTTGGGCACGTCCGGCAGCTTGGACTTCATGTCCTGCGCCTTCGAGCCGAGGATCTGGAGGGTGGTGGCGTGGGAGCCGCCCTTGAAGGTGAGATCCTCGCCGTAGATGACCTTGCCGGGTGGGCGGGATTTGTTTTCGGCCTTGCCGGTCGATGGCGGCGGGATGTTGGCGTCCACCACGGAATCGCCGAGGTCCTTGGGCAGCGGTGGCAGGTTGGTCTGGCCGTCATACCAGGTGAGCTCGACGGGCGGCATCTCGCCGCGTTTCGGGAAGCGGAAGGCGAGCGTGGAGGCCTGCGGGAAAATGAACGGGCTGTAACCTTCGAGCATGACGGGCTCCACTTCGGTGGGCAGGCCGAGCTTGAGGAACTGGTGGGCGGTGTCGAAGATGTGGGCGCCCCAGTCGCCGAGCGCGCCGTTTCCGAAGTCATACCAGGAGCGCCATTCGCCGTTGACGTAGCCCTTGTTATACTTGTGGTCCTGCGCGGTGGCGAGCCAGCAATCCCAGTCGAGGCTGGACGGGACGGGCTCTTCCGGGAGGAAGCCGGAAACGGTCATGCCGTGCCAGCGCCGCTTGCTGTTCATGTAGGCGGTGATCTTGGTGACGTTCTTGATGATGCCGGCGTCGGTCCATGCCTTGAACTGGAAGTAGTTGGCTTCCGAGTGGCCTTGGTTGCCCATCTGTGCTGCGACCTTGTATTTGGCCTCGGCGTCCATCATGAGCTGGATTTCCCGATAGCTCTGGCCCATCGGCTTCTCGCAATAGACGTGTTTGCCGAGCGACATGGCGAGCATGGCGATGGGGAAGTGGGAGAAATCCGGGGTGCCGACGCTGACGGCTTCGATGTCCTTGCCCATCTTGTCGAACATCTGGCGGAAGTCCTGGAAGCGCGGGACATCGGGGAACATTTTCAGGATGGCCTGGGTGTGGGGAGCGCCCATGTCGGTGTCGCAGAGGGCGACGATATTGGCCAATCCGGTTTTGTGGAGCTCCCTGATGACTTCCGCGCCGCGGTTGCCGATGCCGACGCAGGCGAGGTTGACCTTTTCCCCGGCGGCGGCCTTGGCACCGAAGGCGAGGCGAGGGGCGAGAAACGCGGCGGTGCCGGCGGTGAGCGCGCCCTTCATGAAGGTGCGCCGCGGGAAGGTGGTGGATGATGGGGAATGTTGCATGGAATTTTGTGGTTTGGGCTTGCGATGATCCCACCGCCGGGCGGTCGGACGTCCCCAGCATACGGAAGGAAACCCCGCGG
>JBEDKU010000793.1:0-4499 GCA_041172045.1 Verrucomicrobiota bacterium
TGCCCGAGTGCCTGAAACTAACCACCTCATCCCGGCTCCCGGGACTGCTTCTGGCAGCCTCGTTTCTAGCCGTGAGCGTCGCGGTACTGGCGCCGGATGAATTCTTCTTCCCCAAGTGGCGCAGTTGGGCGGCCTCGCACCTCTTCTTCGGAGCCATTTTGTTATTCGGCCTCCTCATCCACCTGCGGCGGATGTCGGGGCAGATTGCCACCGCCGACTCCACAGCCAAGGATGAGTCCCCTGCCCTGCAATCCGTGCCCACATGAATTCGTTCTGGCACTACCTCATCCATCTGGCCGCGTTTGCGGGCGGGGTGACCGTGTTGACCATCCTGAAGCGCCGCAACGCCCCGTGGGCGGTCCGGGCGGTCACCGCGTCCATCATGTCGATGGTGATGGCCGTTTTCATATTTCGGATCTCGGAGCCGCCACAGCTGTTCGCCGATTTCTACAAAGCCTACTATCCGGCAGCAAAGGCTCTATTCGCCGCCAATCCCAACGACGGCCTGTCCGCCACGATGCGGGAAGGCGCGGGAGGATTCGTCAACCTGCCGGTGCTGGCATGGCTGTTCGCACCGTTCGGAAAACTGCCGACTCCGGCCGCCGGATATGCGTTCATGACACTCGGCGTGGCCGCCATCGTCGCCACCTGGTATCTTTTGACCCGGTTGGCCGGACTCGACCGCGACCGGGCCCTCCTGCTGCTGTTCGTTTTCGCCTGCTTCGGCCCGCTGCACAACAGCCTGCGCGAGGGAAACACGACCCACTTCGTCCTGCTACTCATCGTCTCGGGATTGTGGGCGCTGCGCCGGGAGCGCGGTTTCCTCGCCGGCCTGCTCATCGGATTCGCGGCGCTGGTCAAACTCCCGCTATTGCTGCTAGGCGTCTATTTCGCCGCCCACGGCCGCTGGCGGGTGGCCATGGGCGGAGCGACCGTCTGCGTGATCGCCGCCATCCTTTCCATCGCCTTGTTCGGCTGGGACCTGCACGTCTATTGGTATGAAAACTCCATCAAGCCGTTCGCAAAAACGCCGATGGCCGCCTTCAACGTGCAGTCGGTCCAAGGCTTCCTCGCGCGCCTGGACCACGGCGGCCGCTACCTGCTGGACTGGACGCCCCATGCGGTCAATCCAATGGTTCACCTCGCATCGCAGCTGGCGGTGGCGTTGATGATGTTATCCGCCGCGTTCGTCATGTTCCGGCCCCGGCGTTGGCGGCGCGGACCTCTGCTGGAAGCACCGGCTTCCACCGTGATCGAGCTTGAAGTCTGCATCGTGACGCTGCTGGCGATGATGATCAGCATGGTTTCGTGGTCGCACTATTTCCTCTGGATGCTGCTGCCGGCCGCCTTTCTCATCGCAGGAAATCCGTCCGCGCTGGCGGCGGGCAGGCTGCGTATTTTCAGTCTGGTTGCGCTGATCCTGGCGATGCCACCGGTGCTCAAGGTTTTCACGATCGATCCGATCCTGAGCCGCGTCTATTGTTACCTCGCCGTTTCCCACTATCTGATCGGGGCGGCTCTGCTTTTCGTGGTGCTGCTGGTGGCCGACTGGCGGACCCGGCCGGTCGGGTCCGAGCCTACGGAATAACAGCCCGCTTGCCGCCGCGGTCGAGGGCGTAGGCGATCATCACCGTCAAGCCGACATAGACGAGGCTCAGATTCCGCAGCTCGCCGGGAGCGCAGAAAATCAAAACGAGTGGGAAATTGATCGCAGACACGATCAACAGATGCCACCGGACCCTGTTGGGAGCGGACGGCCAGCTCCGGGCGATCAACACGGCAATCACGAGGATCGTTCCGAAGTAGAAGCCCTTCGGCCCCATCACGCCGTAGGTGACTTCGTTGAACTGCACGTAGTTCAGCGGATTCAGATAGAACTTGAGGTTCTTCAGCACGTGGAGTTCGGCCACGCCGCCCCGCTCCGAGTGGAAGAAGGCGAACTTCACTGCGACGTTGACCAGTCCGGCGGCCAGAATCGCACCGCCCGCCGCGAGGGCTGAGAACTTCACGGACAAATGATGGCGCAACAGCGGATAGAGCGCGGGCACGAAGAAGATGAAGGTTTCCTTGTTCAAGGCGGCCGGCAGCGCGAGCGCGATCAACGACCAAGCCCAGCCCCTGCCGGCGAGCAGGAACGCGGTGCTCAGGAAAAAGATTTCGATGTTGTCATAGAAGAATCCACCCACGGTCTGAATGTAGGGGAGCGCCAGGATCAACGACACCGGAGCCAGGACCGCCACGAGATTTCCGATCCCCAGATCCAACAGGACGCGCCGCAGGATGAAGAGACTCAGAAACAGGGAGAAGAAACTCAGATAGTAAACCACCAGGTGCTGAAACCGGAGTTCCGGCGCGGGTGGCGAATACATGTGTTCGAGTTGCGGCTTGGGAAGCAGCCTCCGGCACGCATAGCCCTTGATCTTCTCCGGCAGGATCTTCTCCAATCCTTTTGCGATCAATGGTGCGAACTGCCGGTAAACGAAGGGTTTGTGCGCGGTGCCGTCGAGCATGATCGGCAGTCCGAACCGCTCCTCCGCCGCGGGATGCTCCGCGGTTCCCGACAAGCCCCATTTCCCGATGAAACCGGAAAACCCGGCGGAAGCCACGATCCAGAAAAACGCGCCTAGCAACAACCAGGATGCCCCGCGCGAGGCTGATATCCGCATAAAGACCGAGTTGAGCTTCGAGGCGTTCTCACGGATTCCTGGATTCATGGTGCGATCTGATTTGGCGTGATGCGGAGGGGAACCGGTCTCTGGAAAACCTGTTTACAAAAGGAAATCAACCTTGGAGCACGATTCATTCCCGGGGGGGCGCTTCCGCAGGAAATATAGGATTTCATCCGGCTCTGGCAAGCCGATTGCCGCGATTAGAAATCGAACTGATCGATGTTCTCCTTGGTGAAAACGAAAGGTTTGCCGAGCACGATGTTATCACCGGCGACCGGCATTTTACCGAGCTTGCCCGCGTTGAATTCCGTGGCACCGGGAGCAAGTTCGCCTTTCGCAACCGCCGCGCCGGCCATGACGGCGAGGTAGCCGAGGTCCTCGACTTTCCAGAGAATTACCGCCTGGGTGACGCCTTCCTTGACATAGGCTCTGTTCTCGCTGGGCAGGCCGAGGCCGAGGACTTTGACCGCACCGGTCTTACCGGCTTGTTTCACAGCCTCCGCCGCTCCGGGGACGGCGAGCGAGCTGGCGGCGATGATGGCTTTTAGATTCGGATAGGCGCTGAGCAGATTGGTGGCTTCCTGCTGGGCTTTGTCCTTCTGGTCGTCGCACGGTTTGATGTCCACCAGCTTCATGTTCGGATACTTGGCCTGGCGCTCCTTGATGCCCTTGATCCACTCGTTCATGTTGGACGAGGTGAGGCTTCCGGTGATGATCGCGAACTCCCCTTCGCTGCCGGTGAGCGAAGCAGCGGAGTCCATCAGTTGCTCGCCGATGGCTTGGGCGGTGGCCTGATTGACAAAAAACGAACGCGCGTCCGGTTGTGAATCGGCATCGTAAGTGATGACCTTGATCCCGGCGGCCTGAGCTTTCTTCAGCGCGGTGGAAATCGAGTCCTTGTTCTCGCAGGCGGCGACGATGACGTTAACGCCGTCGGTGATCCAGTTTTCGACAATCTCGTTTTGCTTGGCGGGATCGGGATTGGTCGGGCCGTCGAATTTCAGCTCGGCGTTGAGCTCGGTCGCTGCCGCGCGGGCGCCTTTTTCACAGGTCACGAAGTATTGGTTGCCCTTGCTCTTCGGGAGGAATGCGATGGTCAGCTTGCCGTCGGACTTGGTTTTGCTGCAGGAAACAAAGGGAAGCGTGGCGATGAGGGCGAGGCCGGCGATGAAGGTTTTGCGTTTCATGAATGGGTTGCTTTGGAATTTTCGAGAGATTGCTTGAGCGCGCGGCGGACGGCGAGCGTTTTCATCACGGTGCCGATCGCCAGCGCGGCGATGAGCAAAACGCCGGTCAGCATGCCGGACAACTCGCGGGCGACACTGGAAACGGACTGATCGAAAATCCGATATTCCGAAATCCGCGTGAGGCCGTTGTTCAAAATCGCGAGCGACAACCACCCCAGCAGCGTGCCCACCACCGTGCCAGAGCCACCGAAAATACTCACGCCGCCAAGCACGACCGCCGTGATGGCGAGCAGCTCGTAACCGATGCCCACATTCGCCCGCGCTTCTCCTAACCGGGACACAATGATCACCGCCGCGAGACCGGCGACGGCTCCGGCGATGATGTAGGCGATACTTGTATTCCGGGCGACCGGAATACCGGCATAACGTGCACCTTCCGGGGAAAATCCAATGGCGCGGAACGAGCGCCCGAGAGTCGCCTGATGGACCAGCAGCCAGATTCCCAAGGCCACGGCGAGAAACACCCACATCTGCGTCGGGATCCCGGCGGTATTGGAATTTCCGAGTGCCTGGAACGATTGCGGAAATCCAGAATACGCCACCGAACCTTTGGTCAGCGCCTCCGCCAGCCCGCGGAATAGGG
>JBEDKU010000794.1:0-7831 GCA_041172045.1 Verrucomicrobiota bacterium
GGCACCGCCTATTCCCCCGCGAACCAGTTTGCGAACAGCTGGGCAAGCGCCTATCTGAAAAAGCAGTCCGCCGCCGAACTGGTCGGCGCGGGCGGCGGCGGCACGGGTCAAGCCACCTACACCCGGGCCGCGATGCCCGTCTATGACTATTCCTATCTCGCCAACGAGGCCCTGTGGGACTCGTATTTCTTCAGCGGCGCCTCGTCCACCGTCCAGCCGGCGAGCGCTGGCGGGACAAGCTCGGTTTGGAACAGCGGCATCGCTAACGTCAGCCGCAGCTACAAAACGGCGATCGAGGAATTTATCCAAGATCCGCTAGGCAAACCCCTGCGCAACCCCCGGATGAGATGGTATTCGACCGGCACGGCAGTGGCCGGGTTGAAAACCAGCCTCGTCAAGCCGGAGGGCTGCCTCAAACTCGCCGCCCACCTTCTGGTGGATGGCGCGTTCAATATCAATTCCACCAGCGAGAAGGCATGGACCGCCTTTCTCAGCGGGATGCGCGGACGGACTTTCAACGTCCGGGATGGCAACCCGCCCGACGCAAGCCACACGGCGTTTTCCCGCTTCCGTAACCCCATCGGCACCGACGACAATGCCTGGATGGGCTTCCGCTCGCTGTCTGATGGAGAAGTGGAAGAGTTGGCGCGAAAAATCGTGCTCCAGGTCAAGGAACGCGGACCGTTCCTCTCGCTCGGCGAGTTCGTCAACCGCCGTGTCGATAACAGCAATCTTGCTCTCAAAGGAGCCGTTCAGGCGGCCATCGACGGTTCCAATTTCAACCAAAGCGCCCTCTATGACGGTTTCGACACCAACAGCTATCCGGCCGACGGAAGATCCAACATCACCCCGGCGAACACCGGGGTGGGCATCCCCGGCTACCTGACCCAGGCGGATGTGCTGCAATCCATCGCCCCGGTCATGACCGCCCGCTCCGACACCTTCACGATCCGCGGATTCGGCGAGGCAAAGGACGCCTCCGGCAAAGTTCTCGCCACGGCCTGGTGCGAGGCCGTCGTGCAGCGGATGCCGGAATTCGTCGATGGATCGGATCCTCCGGAGACCGCGATGGCCAACCTGAACCCGGTCAATCTGAAATTCGGCAGAAGATTCACGATTGCGTCCTTCCGCTATCTCGCCGGCGCTGAGATGCTCCCTTGAGTTCAAAACCGATGAATCTTCCAATGATACCTGTTAATGCGGCGCTTCGCTTGCTCGCGGTTCCGGCCACCGCGCTTATCCTTTCCCTTCAGCTCCACGCCCTACCTGTCAGGGTGCTCGCCTGGGACTCCGAAATCGCTGCGATGCGTCTTGGCCTCGTCGATGCCAAGGGAAGCGTCGAGATCGAATCCATGCATCCCTCCAAGCGCACAGCGGTCTATCAGTTAACGGCGGGGGAAAAACCCGCAGCCCTCGAAATCCGTGATCTCAAAGGCCCGGATGGCAAGCCGCTGACCATGGAAATCAAGATGCCGGCAGCGATCAGGCAGCCCCTTCTCGTGATTCTCCCGGATCAGAAGGCCACAACCGGCCTGCGGCTTTTTGTGCTCGAAGACGACGTCGGGAACTTCGCCTGGGGCAGTACCCGGTTTATCAATGCGACCGGCCGAAAGCTGTTTTTTGGTTACGAGAAAAAACTCGTGGCGCTGCCGCCGTCATGGGATCCGGCGCAAACCGAGCCCGGGGGAGGCGCCCGCAACATGGAAGTGAAATTCTTCTTCGCCGATCAGCCCTCACGCCCTTTCTATTCCGGCGTTTGGGAGCAGAATCCCGAACTCCGGATGCTGGTCTTTCTCGTGCCGGGGGAGGACCCCAGGCTGGGTCCCGTTTCGATGAAGATGATTCCCGAGGATCGCAGACTTCTCAACGCCGCAGCGGAAGCACGATAATCAACCGTCCACCTGGGATGGACTAGCCAATTGTCCATATTGACGCTGTCCGAGATCCGGCGAACCCTAAGCGAGTAAGGGATTTCGAGTATCCGCCCATCATTTTCCTCGCTTGATTCTCTAGCTCAAAAAACCACGACTCACAAAAATGACCGCTTTATCCGTATCCCATGGAACCATCGCCGCTGCCCTGATCGCCGCCAGCGCATTTCTACAAAGCGCTAACGGCCAGGAATCCATCAACCTCGTGTCGAATGGAAATTTCGAGGCCAACGCCAAAACCCCGGGATGGCCGGATGACTGGGCGCAGTTAAAGGCCGGCGGCAGCTGGGAGACCGAAGATGGCAATCACTTCCTTCGCATGACCAGCACCACGCCCGGCAGCATGGTCATGCTTTACCGCCAAATCACCATTCCTGCCGGAGCCACGGCCCTCGACCTGACCTGGCGCCAGCGCGTCACCAACTTGAAGCTCGGCGCTCAGGCTTGGTTTGACGCCCGCATCATGATGGAGTTCCAAAATGCCGAGGGTGCGAAAGTGCCGCCCGCGCCCTCGGCTCCATACGTTCGTAAAGACACGGGCGGCTGGCAGGAAAAAAGCATGCGCCTAACCGTTCCCGATGGGGCCGTGCTGCTCAAATTCATGCCCGCTCTCTTTCAGGTCGAAAGTGGCACGTTCGACCTCGATGACATCGTGATCAAGGTTGCGCCCGCGGTTGTTCCAGCTGCCGAAAGTGGCGTTGTCGCACCCAAGTGAGGAATCGGTGTATCCTTCTTTCGCTCGTTCTACTTCTCCAGACTCAAATGAATTTCCTCTCATCATTCCCGCGCCCCATGGTTTGCCTGGCAGCGTCGATTCTCGCGGCGATGCCGTTTCCACTCCTGGCCCAGCAAAGCGCCGACTCCATCATCGAGAACTCCAACATGGAGACGGATGCCGACGCCAACGGTTGGCCTGATGGCTGGCCCAACCTGAAAGTCGGCGGATCCTGGGAGGTCGAGGAGGGCAATCATTTCATCCGCATGACCAGCCCATCGCCCGGAGCCATGGTCATGCTCTATAGCGAGATCGCAATCCCCGCGAGCGCCAAAGCCATCGAAATGACCTGGCGCCAGCGCGTCACCAACCTCAAGCGCGGAACCAGTTCGTGGTTCGACGCGCGGATCATGATGGATTTCCTCGACAAGGAGCGCGCCAAGATCGGCGCCTCTCCCAAACCTGCCGCCACCGGCAAGGACACCAACGGCTGGGAGCAGAAATCCACGGCGTTCCTCGTTCCCGAAGGTGCCGCCGCGATCAAGTTCATGCCGTCCCTCTTCAACGTCGCCTCCGGCACCTTCGATCTCGACGATGTCGTTCTCAAGCCCGTCGATCCGGAGCCCCTCAAGGCCGCCGCAGCCACCGCGGCGGCCGCCCAAGCCGCCAAACTCGCCGCCGGAGCCGCCGCCAAACAGGCCAAGGCCACCGCGGCCTTCGCGGCTGGAACCCCGATCATTTCCAACGGTGATTTCGAAACTCCCGGCAAGACCTCGGACACCCCGGCCGACTGGGGCAAAGGCGCGGCTTGGCTTTCCGAGGAAGGCAATCATTTCCTCCGTATCCAGAGCACTGTTCCCGACAAGACGGCGATGATCTTCCGCTCGTTCACGCTTCCCGCCGACATCAAGGCCTTCGAGCTTTCCCTCCGCTGGCGCATCACCAATCTCAAACCCGGCGCCATGCCTTGGTTTGACGCGCGCATCATGATCGACATCAAGGACGCCGCGGGCAAAAAACTCAGCCCGCAACCCAGCCCGATCTATAGCCGTAACAATACCAAGGACGGCTGGATGGACCGTTCCGTCAGCTTCATCGTGCCGGAAGGCGGCCTGACGCTCGATCTCATGCCCGCGCTCTTCAACGTGAAATCGGGCACCGTCGACCTCGACAACATCGTCCTCAAGCCCACCGATCCCACGATCATCCTCGCCAAGCAACAGGAGCGCGAGGCAATCGCCGCCAAGTCCCGCGTCCCCGTCGAAACCGATAATAAAGCCAAGTGGCCGCCCGCCATCCGCGCCCAAGGCAACCGCCTCGTCACCGTCGATGGCGGCAAGGAAGTCTGGCTGCAAGGCATGAACGTCGCCTCACTCGAATGGAGCGTCACTGGCGAGCAGGTCCACAAGTCCATCGTCACCGGCCTCGACGAATGGAAGGGCAACGTGATCCGCCTGCCCATCAAAGACGAATACTGGTTCGGCCGCAAAGGCCAGACCGACGGCGGCACCGCCTACCGCGCTGTCATCGACCAATGCATCACCCTCGCCGCCAATCGCGGCGCCTACCTCGTCCTCGACCTTCACACCTATCGCGCCCCCAAGGACGAGTATCTTACCTTCTGGACCGACGCCGCCACCCGCTACAAAAACCACCCCGCCGTCATCTTCGACCTGATGAACGAGCCCCACGGCATCTCATGGGAAATCTGGCGCAACGGCGGCTTCGTCGGCGAAAAGAAAGACCTCGACGAGGCCACCTTCCTCACTCCCGAAGAACGTGCCAAAGCCCAGGGCTTCCAATCTCCCGGCATGCAGAAGATGCTAGAAAACGTCCGCGCCACCGGAGCGAACAACATGGTCCTCGTCGGCGGCCTCGACTACGCCTACCGCCTCGACGGCATCGTGGATGGCTTTGGACTCGAAGACAAATCCGGCCAAGGCATCATCTACGCCTGCCACATCTATCCATGGAAAAGTGGCTGGCAGAAATACCTCCTCGACGCCGCCGCCAAGCACCCGATCCTCTTCGGCGAAGTCGGTGCCGACGCGAAAAAGATGACCTTCATGCCCCTCGAACAACAGGAAGACTGGGAGACCTGGGTTCCCGCGATCCTTGGCCTCATCCAGCAGCACAAACTCAACTGGACCGCCTGGTGTTTCCACCCCGGCGCCAGCCCGCGGATGCTGCTCGATTGGAACTACACGCCAACGCCTTTCTGGGGCCAGCAGGTCAAGGATGCGTTAGGCGGCAAACAGTTCCCGCCTCCGGACCGCCTGCGTTGATCGTCGCTCCCGTTCAGTTCGCAACCCATTCGGCATGACCATCAAACTGCTGCCCGCTCTCGCGATGGTCACCCGGCTCATGACGCCCCAGGTGACCGCCGCCGACGTGGTGGTCTACGGCGGCGTGCCTTGCGGCATCGCCGCCGCCATCGCGGCGACCCGCGAGGGTGCCAAGGTCGTGCTCATCGAACCCACGAAACACGTCGGTGGACTCAGCACCAGCGGCATCAACACCGCCGAAACCGAGCACCTTTTGAAATGGACCGTCGGGGGCATCGCGCTGGAATTCTATCAACGACTGGGAAAACACTACGGCTCGGGAAAGCCGGAGTTCTACTTCGAGTCCGGCGTGGCTGAAAAAGTTTATCTCGAAATGCTCGCCGAGGCCGGTGTCACCGTGCGCTACGGACTGCGCGTGGAGTCGACCGTGACAAACAACGCGCGGATCGAAAGCATCGGCTTGAGCGATGGCTCGAAGCTGCACGCCAAAGTTTTCATCGATGCCGGCTACGAAGGCGACCTGATGGCGCGCGCCGGTGTGTCCTCCACCTTCGGCCGCGAATCGAAGGCCGAGTATGGAGAGGAACTTGCCGGCATCCGCTTCGACCCGACCGTCCATCAGGCTGCGACCGTGGATGCCCAGGGCAATTTGCTGCCGGGCATCAGCGCCTGGGTCAAGGACCTGAAGGAAGGTGATGCCCACCCGGGCACCATGAATTATAATTTCCGCCTCTGCTTTGCCAAGGATCCCGCCTCGCAGGTTCCCATCCCCGCACCGCGCCACTACGACCGCGGCCGCTTCGCGCTGCTCGAGAACTGGCTCCGCGGCAAGACCGCCCGCGACGAACCGGTGCAACTCACCGAGCTGCTGGACTTCTATCAACGCCGCAACGGCAAATACGAGGTGAACAACAAACAAGCCGCGATCTTCTCCCTCGGGCACTTCGGAGGACAGTTCGGCTGGCCCGGCGCGACCTACGGCGAGCGCGACAAAATCTTCGCCGACCACTGGGACTACACGCTGGGCCTGCTGAAATTTCTCGCCGGGGACGAAAGCGTGCCTCCCAACGTGCGCGCAGAAATGAAGGCCTGGGGAGTGCACAAGGACGAGTTCGCCGACAACGGGAACCTTCCCTACCAACTCTACGTGCGGGAAGCCCGCCGCATGCTTGGCGAAACAGTCGTCACCCAGAAGGACGTGCAAACGGACCGGCGTAAGCCGGACAGCATCGGCATCGCCTCCCACTTCATCGACTGCCACCACGTGCAGCGCCTCGCCGTGTCGCCCACCGGGTTTATCAACGAAGGGCGGATCTGGCGCACGGGACTCGCCTACCAGATTCCCTATCGAGCTCTCACCCCGAAGCCCGCGGAATGTGAAAACCTGCTCGTGCCCGGAGCGGCCAGCTACACCCACGTCGCGTTCTGCACCTACCGTCTGGAAAGCGCGTGGATGGTCGGCGGCCACGCCGCCGGTGTGGCGGCAGCCATGGCTGCCGCCGCTGACACGGCCGTGCAGAAAGTGGATGTGCCCGCATTGCAGGAAAAACTGCGGGCCCAACACCAAATCGTCGATTTCATCCCCGGTGAACCCGAAAACTGGACCGACATCCATAAGGGCACCAACGGACCTGAGGAGTTTTAGTTCGTCGCTCCGCCCCGGAGCCCTGGCGTCCCCCCAAGACTAGCCATTCGTCTATATTGACGTTTCAGGATGCCGCAGGGAATCTGACAAGTATCCTACTTTTCAGGTATTTCGATCACCCAAGTGGCCGTTGCCAGTTTGCTGCTCCAAAACTCAAATACCGATGAAGCTCACTCCTCGTCTCGCCTCGTTGATACGCCATCAGAGTTCAAGCTTCGAATCCACCAGGGGCAAGGCAACCGCAGTGGCCGTATTATTAGCTTCTGCGCCTTTTGCACTCGCCCAGACCAACGGCACTTGGAACGTTAATCTCAACGGCAACTGGAGCTCCGCCGGCAGCTGGCTCGGCAGCAGCATCACCGACGGCATCGGAGCTACCGCCGATTTCTCCCAGCTCGATATCACCACCAACCGCACCGCGACGATCGACACCACCTCGCGCACACTCGGCACCCTGCTTTTTGGCGACTCCACAGGCCCCACGTTTTCAAACCACACCATCGCCGCCAGCGGAGGCGGCACGCTCACCTTTAACAACAACAGTCTCGGAGCTGCAATCACCCAAGGCGCGAACACCGGAGCCAATACCATCTCCGCTCCCGTTCTCCTCGCCGACAATCTGGGCCTATCCAACAACTCCGTCAGCCTGCTCACCGTCTCCGGCACCATTTCCGCCTCCACCGGCGGCACCAAGACAATCACTAACAATGGCTCCGGATCAGGCGGTGTCGTCTTTAGCGGTATCATCGGCAACGGCTCGGGTTCCGTCGCCATCGTTCAAAGCAGCGCCACCTCGGCCATGACGCTCAGAGGTGCCAACACCTTCAATACCGGCGTGTTCGTCAAGCAAGGCACTCTCATCGCCACCAGTAGCGTCGACGGCATCTCCACCGCCTTGGGGTCCGGCACTCTCCTCCTCGGCGACACCAGCGGCTCCGCTGCAGCGACATTCGCGATGAGCTCGTCCTCCGCAGTCTCATACTCCAACCCCATCACTGTTCAGGCTGGAACTACTGGAAAACTCACCATCACCCGCAGCGGAAATAGCGCTGCCGCCCGCCCCAACGGCAACATCCTACTCAACAACGATCTCACGCTTGAAGTGAGCGGGAGCAACCGAGCTGGCAGCAACGCCGGCTCCTTCCTCGCCACCGGCGGAGTGATCAGCGGCACCGGCAACCTAAATCTCGAAGTCAACGGCGGACTCTACACCTCCAACAACACCGGCGCCCCCCAAGGCGACAGCCTGAACGTC
>JBEDKU010000795.1:0-10029 GCA_041172045.1 Verrucomicrobiota bacterium
TTCTTGTGCAGGCGGTCGAGTTCCTTGTCGCGGGCTTTGAGGCTTTCGCCGAGTTCCACGTTGCCGTCGGTGTAGGCCATGAGCGCGTCCCGCAGGAGCTTGTCCGCCAGGGAATACAAAGGTTCGGTCAGCGCCGCCTCGTCGAGCGGGGCGGCCTTGCAGATTTTTTTGGCGCGCTTGGCGATGCTCACGGCGTGGTCCGAGATGCGCTCCAGGTTGTGGGCCATCTTCATGGAGGTGATGACGAGCCTTAGATCGGAGGCGACGGGGTGGAAGCGGACGAGGATGTTCATGCCGCTCTGGTCGATCCGGCGCTCGAGGTCATCGACGTCCGAATCGTCCGCGATGACGGCGCGGGCGAGGTCGATGTCGCGCTCGAGCAGGGCGCGCATGGCGCGTTCCAGGTTCTGGCGGGTGAGGCTGGCCATGGATAGAACCTCGCCCTTGAGGGCTTCGATTCCTTTGTCGAATTCGCGGAAAATGTGCTGGTTGCTCATGTAGGATTGGAATGTTGGGGAGGATCAACCGAAACGGCCGCTGATGTATTCTTCGGTTTTTTTAACGCTGGGGTTGCTGAAGATTTTCGCCGTGTCTGAGAATTCCACAAGGGTTCCCATGTAAAAGAAGGCGGTCTTTTCGGAAACTCGCGACGCCTGCTGCATGTTATGGGTGACGATGACGAAGGTGTATTCGTGTTTGAGTTCCCAGATGAGTTCTTCGACCTTGGAGGTGGCGATGGGATCGAGGGCGCTGCACGGCTCGTCCATCAGGATCACCCGCGGCTTCACGGCGATGGTGCGTGCGATGCAGAGGCGCTGCTGTTGTCCGCCGGATAGACCAAGGGCGGACTCCTGAAGGCGGTCCTTGACTTCGTCCCACAGCGCGGATGCCTGCAAGGCTTCCTGGACGGCTTGGTCGAGCACCGCCTTGTTCCGCTCGCCGCGGAGGCGCAGGCCGTAGGCGACGTTTTCGTAAATGCTGCGCGGGAACGGGTTGGATTTCTGGAACACCATGCCGACGTCGCGGCGGAGTTTCACCACATCCACGGACCGGTCATAGATGTCGATGCCGCCGATGCGGATGCTGCCGCGGGTCACTCGGGCGCCGGGGATCTCGTCGTTCATGCGGTTGATGCAGCGGAGCAGCGTGGACTTGCCGCAGCCGGACGGGCCGATGAAGGCGGTGACCTCGTTGATGGGGAGCTCCAGGCTGATGTCCTTCAACGCCTGGGAATGGCCGTAGCTGAAGTCCAGATTCTGAACGGCGACGGAAGTGGCGGCCTGGGTGTGCTTCAAGGTGTCATGCATGGCTTCGTGAGGTGGTTAGCCGAAGGTTCCCGTGACGTAGGCTTCCGTTTGCGGGTCCCGGGGATTTTCAAAAATCTGCATGGTGGGGCCGTATTCGATGAGTTTTCCGAGATACATGAAGGCGGTCATGTCGGAACAGCGGGTGGCCTGCGCCATGTTGTGGGTGACGATGACGATGGTGAATTTTTCCTTAAGCTCGCAGATCAGTTCCTCGATTTTCAGGGTGGCGAGCGGGTCGAGCGCGGCGCACGGCTCGTCCATCAGGAGGATTTCCGGCTGGTTGGCGATGGCGCGGGCGATGCACAGCCGTTGCTGCTGGCCGCCGGAAAGACCGAAGGCGCTGGCGTGCAGGCGGTCCTTGACCTCGTCCCAGAGGGCGGCGCTTTTGAGGGCGTTCTCGACGACTTCATCGAGCTCGGCGCGGTTGTTCCGACCGGCGAGGCGCAGGCTGAAGGCGACGTTTTCGTAGATCGACTTGGGGAACGGGTTGTATTTCTGGAACACCATGCCGATGCGACGGCGGAGTTCCTGCAAGTCGATGTCGTTCCGATAGATGTCGATGTCGTGGACCAGCACCGAGCCGCCGGTGACGGATGCGCCGGGGATGCGGTCGTTGATGCGGTTGAAACAACGCAGCAGGGTGGATTTTCCGCAGCCGGAGGGGCCGATGAAGGCGGTGACCTGGCGGGCCGGGATGTCGAGGGTGACGTCGTGCAGCACCTGCTTGCCGGAGTAGGCGAAGTCGAGGTTCTTGATTTGAATGGCGGTGGTCATGCTTACCATTTGAGTTTCGCCCGCAGCTTGCTCCGCAGGATCATGGAGCCGAGCGAGAGGGAGGCGACGAGCAGCAGGAAGACGAAGACGGAGCCGTATTGGGCGCGTTGGGTGTATTCCGAGCTCGGGATGCGGGCGGCGAGGGTGTAGATGTGATAGGGCAGCGCCTGGACCTGTGAGGAGAGGATGTCGAACGGGCTCTTCAAGCCCTGCCACGGCAGGTCGTCTTTTGCCGCGACGGCGGCGGTGAACATGATGGGGGCGGTTTCGCCGGCGACGCGGGTGATGGCGAGCAGCGAGGAAGTCAGGATGCCGGGCAGGGAAAACGGCAGCACGCATTTCCGGATGGTCTGCCAGCGGGTGGCTCCCATGGCCAGCGATGCGTCGCGGAAACCTTGTGGCACCGCGCGCAGGGATTCTTCCGAGGCGGTGATGATGACGGGCAGGATCATGCAGGCAAGGGTGGCGCATCCGGCCATCAGCGAGGAGTTCCAGCCTTGGAAACTCAGCACGTAGTCGCTGATGAACAGTGGAATGGTGAGCAGCGATCTATCGGACGGGGTGGCGGTGATGACCGGCACGACCAGCACGAAGACCGAGAATCCAAAGAGTCCGAAGACGATGGAGGGAATGCCGGCGAGGTTGAGGATAGCGAGTCGGACGGCGTGGATGAACGGGCTTTGCTTGGCGTATTCGGACAGATAGATGGCGGCGCTGACGCCGAAGAACAGTGCGAGGATCATCGAGCCGACGGTCAGCAACGCGGTACCCGCGATGGGACCGGCGATGCCGCCGCCGGAGTAGGAGAAGGTGGTTTCGTTGAAAATCGGGGTTCCCTCGTGTTTGGCTAGATATTCGTTATATTTCGAAGCGGGCAGCTGGTGGCGGTTGCCCTGCGCGTCGTCGAAGACGTGGAGGGTTTCGTTTTTCGCGGTCAGGAACTCGAAATCGACGAAAGGAGCCTCCGCCTTGAAGATGACGGGCGCACCGTCGACGATGATCTTGGCAAATAACAGTGCGGCGATGAGGACGATGAGATAGGTCACACCGGCGAGCACGGAGCGCACGACGAGATCCTTGAAGTGGCCCTTGGGGAGTCCCTTGCGGATGAGGTTTTCGGGGTTGAACATTGGGGCGGGAAATCAGTGTTTCATCTTGTTCACGAACCGGTGCGCGGTGGCGTTGATCGCGAGGACCACGGTGAACAGCAGGATGCCGACGACGAACAGCGCGCGGTAGTGGACGCTGCCGAGCGGGACCTCGCCAAGCTCCTGGGCGATGATGCCGGTGAGCGTGTGTGCGGGCTGGAAAAACGAGCCGATGCCGCTGGTGAAGTCGGGGATCTTGATCCGGTTTCCGGCGACCAGCAGGACGACCATGGTTTCACCGATCACGCGGCCGAAGCCCAACAACACCGCCGCGAGGTGGCCGGAAAACGCGGCGGGGTTGATGACGCGTAAGGTGGTCTGCACCCGCGCGGCGCCGAGCGCTTCGGAGGCCTCGGCGTAGGCGGACGGGACGTTGTTGAGCGCGTCTTCCGCGAGCGAGAAAATCGTGGGGATGCTCATCAGCGCGAGCAGGCAGCCGGCGGTGAAGATGTTCAGGCGCTCCTCGATGGGAAATCCGGGGATCCATTGCAGCGAGTCCCAGAGCGAGATGTCCCGCAGCACGGTGCCGAAGACGAGGATGCCGATGAAGCCGAGCACGACGGACGGGATGGCCTGGATGAACTCGATCACCGGCTTGATCATCGATTGCTCGCGGCCGGAGGCGAACTGATTGACGTAAACCGCCGCGCCGATGCCGGTCGGGATGGCGATGACGAGGGCGACGATGGAAATCATCAGCGAGCCTACGGCCAGCGGCAGGATGCCGTAGAAGTCCTGCCACTCGCCACCGGTGACCCAGTCTTTTCCGGTGAGGAACGAGCCGATGGCGGCGGTGAGCTGGACCGGCGCCTGGTAGTTCCATTGCTCGATGGCGGCTGGAGTTTTTTCCAGGTCGGCGATGAATACCGGCCAGCTCTTGCGGGCGGCGTTGAGCAGACGGGCGGCCTCAGGCTGGGTGAGCGCGGCGGGAAGTTGATCGACGATTCCTGCCACCGTGGACTTGAGGGAATTGTGGGTGCTGACGCAGGCCGGGCGGCGTTCGAGCAGCGTTTGGATGGGCCCTTCGATGTCGGGCTTGTCGGCGAGGGAGGCTTTCGCCTCGGTGGTGAGTTTTTCACGTTCGGCCGGGTCCTTGGCGCTGGCGGCGGCGGCGAGCAGGGTCTTGCGGTCCTTTTCGAGAATGTCGGCGCTCTGGATCTTCTCCTTGGTGGCGGTGACGCTCTCGGTCATTTCCGAGACGAGGGAGCTGAGTTCGGAGCCGGCCGACTCGAAGGAGTCGATGGTGGCGCGCATGCCTTGCAAGGGTTCCGCGTGTTTCTGCTGGGCGGCGGCGAATTCCGTGGCGAGCGCGGTGACCAGCGCCGGATCCTCCGTGGAATCCACAGGGCGGGTGCGGATGGATTCAATCAACTCCCGGCGCTCTCCGGCGGTCAGGTGGGGCGTGGCGGGGAGGGCGTTGAGAGCCTTGGCCTTTTGTTTGTCGAAATTGACCCGCAGGGCGGCGAGGATTTCCGAATCCGGATTCCCGCCTTCCTGGGTGTTGTTGAGCACGAGGTCGCGAGTGGGGCCGGTCTGGTCGGTGTAGGCGTTGAAAAGCGCGCTGGCTTCCTGGCTGCGGCGCAGTTCCCGGGCGCATTTGCCGTTGATTTCCGCGTAGTAGGAGCGGTTGAGAACACTGGCGAGTTGCTCGTGGGCGGTGAGGTTCTTCCGTGAAATGTCGACGAACTCCAGGCCGGCGATGCGGTAAACCTCAAGCTCCCGCTGGTAGCCGGGGAAAAATCCCAAGCCTTCCTTCAGCAGGAAAACGATGATGAGCACCAGAATGACAATTGTCAGTCCGGCGTTGGACGCGAAGAAATATTTGATGGCTCCCTCGTAGGAGAATCCCCGCTTTTGGAAACGATGGGGTGCCAGGTTTTCAGAGGTTTCGTCGTTCGGCATCTGCGATGGATGAAGAGGTAGATTCCCATGCGGGGATAAACAAGACAATGAGCACCGCAAGCGAGCCTGCGATGCTCATGTCACAGCAACCAATACTGAAAATCTTCTTACAGATCCTTGACGGGGATGAATCCGACCTTGCGGACGATTTCCTGTCCAGGCGCGGATTCGACGTATTTCATGAACGCGTCGGCCTCGGCGGTCGGTTTGTCAGGAGCGTAGAGGTAGCACAGGCGGGCGTAGGCATATTTTTTGGCGTTCTGGGCGACGGGCTCGACGCCGTCGATGGTAAGCGCCTTGGTGCCGGAGGTTTTCGCATAAGCGAGACCGACGTAACCGATGCCGTTTTTGTTCTTGGCGACCTCTTGGGCGATTTGCTCGTTACCCGCCATTTTCAGCGAGCTGGAGGGGTAGTCGCGGCCACCCATGGCGAGCTTCTGCCAGTCCTTGTAGGTGCCGGAGGAGGTGTTGCGGGTGTAGATCGAGATCTTGCCCGGAGCGCCGCCGATTTCCGACCAGTCCTTGATTTGACCGGTGAAGATCTTGGCGACCTGATCCTTGGTCAGCTTGGCCAGAGGCGAGTTCTTGTTCACGATGACCACGATCATGTCGTGGGCGACTTCGTGTTCCTTGAGGTAAACGCCCTTGGTGCGGCAGAAGGTGCGCTCGTCGTCCTTCACCTTGCGGGAGGACATGCCGATCTGCGCGGTGCCGTTGGCAAGTGCGGGGAACGCGGTGGTCGAGCCTTCCGCGGCGATTTCGAATTTCACGCCCTTGTTGCCGGCGGCCTTGAAGCCTTCCGCAAGTTGGGGGACGAGTTTGGCTCCGAGGGTGTCGCTGCCTTTGATGCTGAGGGTCTGCGCGCTGGCCATGGAGATCATGGCGGCGGCGGCGAATAGTGTGCTGATGGCTTTCATTGGATAATGTTGGTTATTTGAATCAAACGGGTGATTTAGAAGGAGAAGCGCAGGCCGCTGAGGAACGTGTAGCCGTCGTAGTCGCCACCGCCGAGGGTGGAGTATTCGATGCCGTTCATGATCTTGAGCTTGTGGCCGTAGAGGTAGTAGTTGAGGCCGGCGTAGGCGGAGAAATAGGTGTCGCCCGTGGAATCATTCTGACCATCTGGCGACCACTTTTCGTAGCGGTTTGGCAGGCTCAGGCCATCTCCATCGGCACTCGTCGCCAATTGCAGGCGACCGACCAGTTGCAGTCCGTCCGCGATGAAGTAGGAAGGAATGAGGCTGATGCCGAAGACGTCGGATTGATCGATGGACTTGGAGGCGCCTTTTTGTTCCGCATCGCCGTCAAAGCCGAAGCCATAAAGCAGATCCGCGGTGAGTCCGAAGCGGCCCTGGGTGATGTCGGTGTTGAGGCCGATGCTGTTGCTGAAGACCGGCGAGGAACTGGAGAAGTAATTGTCTTCCTCCGCTTGGCCTTGGTAGCCGGGGTCCGAGTTATACATGTACTGGAACGAAGCGACGGCTGAATCCAGGTTGGCTTGGCTCGAATAGTCGTAGCCGATTTTCCCCAGAACGATGGCGCCCGCGTCGAATTCCGAAAACTCGCGGCTGCGGTCGCTGGCGTAAACCCCCAGTTCGTAGAGCCAGTAGTCGTAAAGCCCCTTGCCATTCGCCATGACACCGGTGAGTTCACCCGGGAAGAACAGATTGGAAACCAAGCTGCGCTCAAAGGTAAGGATTTCCTTGGAGGAGATTTCCTGCTCGCGGCCGAGCTTCACCTTCATCTTGCCGGCGGTGACAGTGAGCGCGTCGCTTGCGGTGTAACTGAGGTAGAGGTCGTAGATGTCGAGGTAGAGATTGTCGGCGCCGTCGGTGGTGTCGACGTCGATCTGGCCTTCGAACTTCCAGTTTTGGAACCACTTGGACTTGATGCCAAGGCGGGCGCGGCGGGCTTCAAAATGATCGCCCCAGACGGATTGGGCGTTTTTGTCGCTGCCGTCCTTGAAGTCTTCGATGTCGTAATGGCCGCCGGAATCGCCGTCGGCATACTGGACTTGAAGACGCCCTTGGAGCGAGAATTCCTGCAGGATCGGGTTGCTCTCGTCCTTGTAGAGGGTGAAGGCGGACCAGGCGCGATCCCAACCGGTGTCACCGGGGAATTTCCCAAGCAGCAGGCCAGTGGCCGTGCTGGTGGACGTGGATTCTTCGGTGGCTGCGGGTTCGGTTCCGGCTTGGGCGGCGAGGCTACCGAGTAAACTGGTGGCAAGCAGGGCGCTTTGGATGGATTTCATGGATTGCATTTGTTTTTCGAGGCTTGTGTGACGATATCGTGACGATTTCATCCGGCACGCCCGCTTGGTATGGATCTGGCGCGGATTTCCCAAGTGGGTCTTTGTGACAAAATTGTCACAAAGGGATCGGGGGATGGATTGCAGAAGGTTCATCAAAGTCATCAAAGCGCCATGAGCCCGCAGCATTGGGCGGAGGGGAAGGTCGCGAGAAGAGGCGAAAGGTGACAGTTTCGCCATGATCCAGCCCCCTGAAATGATCTCCGGTGGAATTTCCCGAGCTTTTCGGTTGCTCCCCCGGCAGGCTTTGGTAGCTTCCGCACGATTGATTGGGAAAGGTGATGAATGCCGTGCTCGAACATCCCGTGCTTGTATTGAATCGGTTCTGGCAACCGATCCACACCTGTTCCGTCCGCAGGTCACTTCATTTGCTCTGTCTGGGTCACGCGCAGGTCGTGCAGGTGGAGGGGGACGAGCGTTTCAATTCCCATGATCTTTCCTCGTGGATTTCCTATTCGGTCGGAAACGCTGACGAAGAAATGATCCATGGTGCGCGGATCGCCATCCGGGTGCCGAAAATCATCGTGCTCGCGATTTACGACCGGCTGCCGCGGCTGGAGGTGAAATTCACCCGCCGCAATGTGTTCCTGCGCGACAAGTTCACCTGCCAGTACTGCACCAAGGTGCTCCCGGAAACGCAGCTCAACCTGGACCACGTCACGCCCCGCGACAAAGGCGGGCGCACCACTTGGGACAACATCGTTACCTCGTGCTTCCGCTGCAACACGCGCAAGGGCAACAAACTGCCGCACGAGGCGAACATGCACCCGCAGAGCAAGCCGCTCGCGCCGCGCTGGCGGCCGCTCTTCGGCATGCATGAAAACGGCCTGGCCGACGAGAGCTGGGCGCATTTCCTGCATCACGACCGCAACGAGTCGCGCAAGTCGGCTTGAGTTATCCGACGGATTTCAGTTCTCCTGAAGCCTCACCCGGAAGAAACCCGGGCCATCCGTCACCGGACCTTGCAAAGTCACGGAGCCGCCCTTCTGCGGCAGACCATGATTCCCGGGGACCTTCCACAGCGACCAGTCGGCGAGATTTCCGGAGGTCTCCACCCGCACCGAACGGTTGGCGGGAACAGGGACGGTGATCGACGACAGGCCACCGGCAAGCGAGTGGCTGGCTTGGAAAAAGCTGCTGCCGGACAAGGGCTCGCTACCCGCGAGATATTCGTCGCTGTTGGTCTTCCCGTCACCATCCGGATCTTCTCCCGGCTCGCCTTCGCCGGAAACGGCGGATTAGAATTTCGTCTCGCGCCATTGCGGATAGGTCGTGCGGGCCGGGAGCGATTGCTGGATCCACTCGGTGAGCAGGGCGATGTTGGTGGAATCGAGTTCGCTGCTGCCGAGCGGCGGCATCCGGGTGAAGCCGTTGGCGGCGGCCACGCGGTTGTGAACCACCGAGCGGGCGATGTCGCCGGGGACGACGAGTTTGTTGGCAGGATCGCCGCCGTTGTTGGTGGCCGCGCCGGTGATGAGTCCGGTCTGGTCGAGGGTGAGCTCGATGCGGCCGTCCCACGCGGCGGGGGCCGCGGTGCCGTCGGCTTTGTGACAATAGGTGCAGTTCACTTCCAGATAGGACCGGACGCGGGCTTCGGTGGGGAAATTTCCGTCATCCGGGGCGACGTGGAACGGGAGCAGGTTGGGGGAGTCCGGGGTGTTGGAGAAGTAGCCCGCGTTTTTCAAGAGGTCGAGCTGGTTGCCGGAGAAGCCGTTGATGGAGTTGGCCAGATTGAACTGGCGGGTGTTCATCGACAGCGAGTGGCCGGCTTGCGGCGTATGGCAGGCTGCGCATTGGGCGCGGCTGGGAATGCTCCAGCGCTGGGTGTAGGGCACGCCGTTCACGGTTACGCCGATGTCGAAGTCCGCGCCGCTGTCGGACACGAGCGTGGCCTCGGTTCCGGCGTCGTTCCAGCGGTAGCTCACGCCATATGAACCGCCGGCGGTTTTCACGAGCAGGCGGGTTTCGATGCGTTTCGCCGGCGTCAGTGGATCGCCGGGCTGCGGCGGGTTGCTGCGCGTCAACGGCAGGTCGAAGTGTTTGACCCAGATCTGCCCGGTGGGATGCGTCCATGAGCCGTCGTGCGACCAGGTCATCGTGCTCACCGTCCCCGGCAGGGTGAACCAGCGGCGCTTCTCGGCGTGGTCGCTCCAGAACGGAAGATTTACCTGATAGGGCAGCACCCCGGGATTGGGCGAAAGGTCGGTGAGGTCGGCGAAGAGGCCGGTGGCTCCGAGTGTGGCCGGATAGGCCGCCGTGTTGGTCACGCTGGCGATCCGCAGCAGCCGGTTGCCGCCATAGTCCGCGATGAGGATGTCGCCGTTGGACGGGTCGGGTTTGAACGCGGAGATCCCCGTCTCACCCAGAATGCGTGTCACCGTGGGGGAGTTGGCGCCGTTTCTAACGAGCGACCAGACATTGCCGGAGACATAGTCTGCGAAGATATACGATCCGGTGAGGCTCGGCACGCGGGTGCCCCGATAGACGAATCCGCCGGTCACTGAGTCGCCCTGGGTGGTGCCGGAGCCGTGGCTGTATTTGTGGAGCGGCTCGACGGCGGTGGCGGTGAAATTCGCGGGCGGTGCCGGCC
>JBEDKU010000796.1:0-4859 GCA_041172045.1 Verrucomicrobiota bacterium
CCGTTTCTCGGGGACCCTTGGCGTGGTGCAAGTCGGCGCGGTCGTTCTCGACCCCTACACCACCTGGATCGACAGCCCCGCCTACAACACCCCGCCCCTCAGCGCGGCGGATAAATTGCCAACCGCCGACCCCGATCTCGATGGCATCAGCAACTTGCTGGAGTTCACGCTGGGCGGCAACCCGGTGGTCTCCTCGCAGTCCATCCTGCCAACGCAGGCGACCGTTGGGCCGAATGTCGTGTTGAGCTACAAGCGCAGCGATGAGTCCGAATCTCCCGCGACCACCCAGTTCGGTCAATGGAGCACGGACTTGAGCGCCTGGACGGATGTCGTCCCGGTTCTGGTGAGTGAAAACGGCGCGTTGGCCGATGACATGACCGTCTCGGTGCCGACCGCCAATGCCGTGGCCGGACATCTGTTCGTTCGGCTCAAGGTAGTGAAGCCGTAAGCCTTGATGGCTGGTTTTCGTCCGGCAAACCGCCTTCACCGTGGACGGAATTTGCATACCTCCAGGGAATTGCCGCTTACGACAATAGACCTTTCTCAAGGTTCTCGGCAGCTTGCCGATGTTCGATTGAGAAAGTCACTATGAAACCCTTTAGATTCCGAATCCGCTTCCCCGCCGTGCTCGGCCTCATCGTCGTCGGGCTTGCTTCATCTCCCATCTCCCAAGCGGCGGACCGCTATTGGGACACCAGCGGCGGATTGAGCAACGGTGTCGGAGGAGCGGGGGCATGGACTGCCTCCTCGACGACCTGGAGCACGACGCCCACCGGGGATGCGACCCTCGTCACGGCCTCCCAAACCGCTGACGCCCTCATTTTTCAAGGGACTGCGGGCACGGTGATTTTCGGAGCCTCGTTGAACGCGGCTTCGCTGGCTTTCAATACCACGGGCTACACCTTTGCGAGCAACGCCACGGCGCGAAACCTTCAAGGGCCGATCACCCTGGCGGCCGGAGTGAACCTGACCTTTACCAGCACCATCAATGGAGGCGGGCTTGGGTTCAACTCCGGCACCACGACCATCTCCGGCACTACCGGTTCCACCCTGACCTTGGACAACACCAAGGGTGCTTTCACCTTTGATCTGCGCAACTTCTCCACCCTGGGATCCACGGCGCCCATCACCATCACCGCTTCGGGTGACGCCACATCCACGACGATCGGGAACTCCGCCAGCCTGGGCAGCATCAACGCCGCCATCGCTAACAGCAGTGCGGTGCCACTCACCCTGTCTTCCGCGCGCACCAGCGGCACCACGGATACGCGGCTCATTGTGAACGGCAGGATCAGCGGTAGCCAAGGCGTGATCTTCAGCGCGGGAACCCTCGGTCGCGTCGAGCTTGGAAATACCAACGACTATGTTGGAGAAACCCGGTTCACTGGCATCGCCGGAGCGGACAAGTCCACCACCGTCGGCTTGGTGAAATTGAACGTGAACAACGCGATCTCCACCGTCTCCGACGTGGTCATGGGATATAGCAGCGGCAAGGGAGAAAACCTCGATCTCGCCGGAAAAAACCAAACCATCTCCTCACTCACCTCCAACGAGGGCGGCACCGGCTCCATCTTCAACTCCTCAACCACAACCAGCACGCTCACCATCAACGGCGCGGCCACCTCCGGATCATTCGGTTTGCAAATCACCGATGGTGCCGATTCTTCCCGTAAAGTGGCCCTCACCCGCTCCGGCACCGGCACCACCACCCTCGCCAACAATGCGAACACCTATACCGGCGCGACCAATGTCACGGGCGGCAAACTGGTGGTCGATGGTAATATCTCGACCAGCATCCTCACCAGCGTGAGCGGCACGGGAACTCTCGGTGGCACGGGCACCATCGGCGCGGCGACCATTCTCGCGGGCGGCACGCTTGCTCCCGGCAACTCGATCGGCACGCTCAACTTCAGCCAGACCCTGACGCTGGCCGGCGTCTCTAACTTTGAAGTCGATCCGACCCTGGGCATGGGCCTGAACGCCGACCGCGTCAACGTGACTTCGGCGGTCACCTACGGGGGTACGCTGAATGTCACCTACGCCGGATCGAGCGCCGACTTCACCAATGGCATGCTGTTCAACCTGTTCGACGCCGGATCCTTCGCCGGCACCTTCGGTAACTTGAGCCTCCCGATTCTTTCCGACGGCCTGACCTGGCGGAACGACCTGGCGTCCAATGGTTCCATCACCGTGGTCCCGGAACCAAGGACCGCGCTGCTGCTCGGCGGCCTTGGGATGCTTGTCCTGCTTCGTCGCAGGAGCTAACAGTCGCATCGGAGCCACGCGCCTTTTTCCAGAAAACCATCAAAAACCACTACAACCATGAAACCCAAAAATTTACGTTCACCGTTTCTTTCGACCGCGTTGCTGACCGCGCTGCTCGCCTCCCAATCCGCATCGGCGGCCGACATCGTGTGGGGCGCCATCCTGGCACCCGGACCATTCGATTGGAATACGGGAAGCAACTGGGTGGGCGGCACCGCCCCGACCACCGATTCGGACCGCGCGGACCTCAGGAAGGATTGGACGACGGCGGCGACTATCAACTTGAGCGCGCCGATCACCATTTCCGGCATTCTTTACAATGACTCGGGCTCCAGCGGCGATGTGATCATGACGATCGGTAACGGAGGGACCGCCGCAAACACCCTTACCCTGAATACGGTCACCAAGCCCTATCTGGAAGTCACCAGCGCTTTGGTCGTCAGCGCCGTGATCGAAGGCACGCAAGGTTTCACCAAGGGAAATGGCGGCACCCTCACCCTTTCCGGACTGAACACCTACTCGGGTGGCACCACAGTCATGGCCGGTGCGTTATCCATCGGATCCGTTGCCACGACGAGCGGGACCGCCGTCACCGCCAACGCAACCGGCACGGGCGACGTGACCTTGGCCAACGGGACAACGATCCTCACCACGGCAGGCACCAGCGTCTGGTACGTGCCGACGCTCACCCTCCAAGGCAATGTGTCGTTGTCGAGCGGCAGCCGTCTGACAACCAGCTTTGGAACTCTTGAGCTTTCAAGTGGAACTCGCGCGCTGAATGTGAACAACCGTTTCATCGCGGTCACCGGCGGGAATACGGTCACCAGCGAGGCCACGGGGGGCGCCCAGTTGGAGATGAACGCCACGGCGATTCAGTCAGCCACGCCGGTCGTTCAAAACGGAACCTTGAGCCTGCAATCGACCAGCGGTTCGGCGACTCCGAGCAACCCAGGGTTGTTGAGTATCCGGGGGGCGACCAACTGGACGAATGCCTCGCTCGTCATCGGATCTAACAATATGCTGATGTTCAACTCCTTCAGTAGTTCCGGCTCCAATGCTTTGGGCACCTCCGCCACCACCTCCCCGGCGGTGACCGTAGACGGTTACTTGAATATGGCGAGCAGCACCATTCCCGCGGGCAAGAATTTCAAAGTCCAGTCCCTCGCGGGAAGCGGCAAGGTTTTCCCCAGTATGCTCTTGGCCAACACCAGTCCAGGCACCCTCACGATCAACGGAGATACCGGCAGCACGGAGTTTTCCGGGCTGCTGGCCAACGGCCCTGGCACCGGAGCTCTGTCGATCACAAAAACCGGCGCTTCCACACAGATTCTCTCCGGTGTCAACACCTACACCGGCCTCACCACCGTCAGCGCCGGAACCCTAACTCTCAGCGGCGGCGGGACACTGGGTAACGGCGCGGCCTTGACCATGAGCGGCGGCACGCTCGACCTCGGCGCGGGCGGCGCCACGGTGGGTGCCGTTAGCATCACCGCCGCGGCCGCCAGCGGCAACACCATCCAGAACGGAAGTCTCACCGGCGCGTCCTATGCGGCCAGCAGCGCGAGCGGTAACGCGGTGGTATCCGCGAACCTGCAGGCTAACGACACCGCCGGTCTCACCAAGACCGGCGCGGGCACCCTGACGCTTTCCGGTGCGAACACCTATACCGGCACGACGATCGTCAACGGCGGCGTGCTCGATGTCGGCGCCATCGACAGTGGTTCGCTAGGTGGCGGGGGACTCACCCTCGGCAATGGAGCTGTCCTGCAGGGCAACGGCTCGTTCACCCGCAGCTTCAGCAATTCACTGGTCGCCGGAGCAGGCCAGGTCTCGGCGAACAACGGGAGCGTTTCCAGCCCCGGAGGCTTCTCCGCCAAGGGCGGTCCGCTGACCG
Source organism: Verrucomicrobiota bacterium (assembly GCA_041172045.1). Classification (GTDB taxonomy): domain Bacteria; phylum Verrucomicrobiota; class Verrucomicrobiia; order Verrucomicrobiales; family Akkermansiaceae; genus Luteolibacter. Next base: position 4,160 of record JBEDKU010000796.1, read on the forward strand.
TCAACTTCGGCGGTGCCGGAGCGTCGCTCCAGATCAACTCGGGTGCCTACCGTTTTGGTCAGGGTTTCGTGTTCGGCTCCGCCACTGCCGACAACAAGGTGACCGTGCTCAACCCCCTCGACTTGGGAAATGGCAACCGCACCTTCACCGTCCAAAGCGGCCTGGGCGGCGATTCCGCCGAGATTGTCAATGGCATCAAGGACACCGGCCTCGATCAACTCTCCGGCCCCATCAAGGCGGGCCCGGGACTGCTCGTTCTCAACGGCGTGAACGCCTATGGCGGAAATACCTTGGTCAACGCCGGAACCCTCCAACTCGCGGACAACGCGACGCTCAAGTTCAAGATCGGTGCAAGCAGCGGCGTCTCTAATTATATTTCCGGAGCTGGAGAGGTCATCCTGGACGGCGATTTCATCGTCGACACCACGGCCGCCGCCGCGCTCACCACCGGCAGTTGGACTTTGGAAAATGTGGACACCCTCACCGGTGCCTACGGCACCACCTTCAGCGTGGTCGGCTTCACCGATGCCGGTAGCGACAAATGGACCAAGGTCGAAGGCACCCAGTCCTGGACCTTCGACGAAACCACCGGCGAGCTGACGCTCGCGGTAGGTAGCACTGCGAACTACGCCTCGTGGGCCACCGACAAGGGTATCACCGGCGAGCCGGCCACCGGAGACTTCGACAACGACGGCTTGAG
>JBEDKU010000797.1:0-4965 GCA_041172045.1 Verrucomicrobiota bacterium
GATCACCCGGGGATCTCTGGATGCGGGGCCGAACTACGAGATCGAGTTCGCCTCGGCCGACCTGACCATCGAGCCCGCTCCCATCTCGAGCATTCCCAACTCCCGGCTCAGCGCCGAGGCATCGACCGTCATCCCACTGCGCGAGGGCGACCGGATCCGCGGACTGGCCTGCGATGGCTCCCGGATTTATGTGAATCGATCCGCGATGGAAATCGGGGTTTACGCGCTGGATGGCTCGTTCCTCGAAAGCCATCCCGTCGCGAACCTGCCGGAGGGCAACAACCAGATGGCGTTCGCCGGCGGATACCTGTTTGTCCGCAATGGCGGCACGCTCGATCGGATCTCCCTCACGGACTGGTCCGCCTCACGGGTGGCGGTGGACGACTCCCACCCCCTCCTAACAACCGGACTCTGGATGTCGGGCAGTCTCTTCGATACTCCGGATGGCAGGCTCGGCGTCATGGGGGAAACCGTGGACGGGCATTTCACCGTCAGGTTCTATCATGTGCGGGAGGACGGCCTTTTCCTCGTCTGGGACCAGGATCAGGTGTTGCACGACACCTGGACCACGGATGAACACGGCAGCGCTTGCGATGGCGACTCACTCTATCGCCTCTCCTTCATCGACGGCTGCAAAACCTACGACCTGGCCACCGGCAACGTGTCCAACGACGGGGCGGGATGGGATGTGCGGACCGCCGCCTCCGGCGAATCCATCGCGAATCCAACGTGGATCACCCGCAACCACCGCACCGGCGATCTGATCGTGGGCGACTACGACAGCAACCGCCTGCTCGTCTCCGCGCCGGATCACGGCGTGCGCATCACGGCTCCCGGCAGCTTGACCTATGATGGAACGCGCAAGGAATTTTCCGCCTCCGCCACAGGATGGAGCGGCTGGCTCCGCACCTACGAAGGTCTGGGAGATACCCGCTACGGTCCCAGCGCCGATGCGCCATCCGATGCCGGAAACTACTCCGTCACCGTGACCTCACCGGACCCGAACCTCACCGGCTCGGCCGTGCGGAACTTCACGATCGGGACCAAGGCCCTGACTCTAACGGCGACCTCCCTCGTGAAATATTATGGCGCGGCGGATCCCTCTCTGGCCTATGCCTGCGAGGGGCTGGTGGGCACCGATGCCCTCACCGGAAGCCTCGTCCGCACAGCGGGGGAAAATGCAGGCACCTACCCCATCCTCCAGGGAACCCTCACGGCGGGAGGCAACTACTCGATCTCCTTCGGCGGAGCGGATCTCACCATTGCACCGGGAAATCTCGCCTCGCTGCTGGATCTTCAGGCGCAACGGGTGCTGCAGCCCGCGACGGACACGGTTCTCGCCCTGGGAACTGCGGCGGACATCCGCGGCCTGGCCTGCGACGGCATGAACCTCTACGTCAACACGGGTGGCACCGGCATCTCGGTCTATCGGATGGACGGCACGTGGGTCGCGTTCCACCCGCTGGCGAACCTGCCGGCCCACTACCACCAGATGGCGTTTGCCGGTGGCTGGCTGTTCGCCAGGAACGGCAGCGACCTTTATCGGATCTCCACCACCGACTGGACCAGCACCGCGGTGTCGATGGATGCCGCACATCCCTTGCTCTGGGTCAGCGCGGGCTATCTTGGCGGCAGTCTGTTCGACACCCCGGACGGTCAGCTTGGCCTCATGGGGCCGATCAGTCCGGACGGCGCGACATTCACCGTGAGGATCTATCGGGTCTCGGCCGATGGATTGAGCCTGGCCTGGGAGCGCGACCATCTGATGAACAACGGCGACTGGCGTCCCGACGAGCATGGCATGGCGACTGACGGGACCCGCTTCTACCGGCTCGCCGGGCTTGCGGGCTACAAATCCTACGACCTCTCGACCGGAGAGGTCACCTATGACGGCGGGGGATGGCGTCAGCCCGCAGGGTTCCTCGATCCGATTTTCCTGACCCGGAACCACGCCACCGGCCAGTTAATCGTCGGCGACCTCTATGGCAGCCAGGTTTTGCTCTCCGCCCCCACCGGCGTCACGTTTGAGAGGCCCGCCAGCCTGGTGGCTGACGGCACGGCCAAGAGCTTCACGGCCGCCGCCGCCGGAGTGGGTGGGTTCGCTTATTCCTATGCCGGACGCAACGGGACCCTTTATCCCGCCACGGCCAGCGCACCTGTCGGTGCCGGGGATTACACGGTCACCGCGGTTTCAAGCGATCCGAACTACCTCATTTCGGTGAGCGAGGACTTCTCGATCCGGACGCCTGGGGAGGAATGGCGGTTCATCAATTTCGGCACCATCAGCAATTCCGGCAGCGCCGCGGACGATGCCAATCCGAGCGGTGATGGAATGAACAATCTGCTCAAATACGCGCTGGGGCTGAACGCGAATCAGGCCGCGAGCCGCGAGGTCCTGAACACCCGGCTCAGCCCCGAGCGGCATCTGGCGTTGACCTTCGTCCGCGCCCGCGCCGATTTGACCTACACCGTGCAGGGCTCCTACGATCTGGCGTCATGGAGCGACGTGGCGGTCAACCCGGGCACCGTCGGCGCGGCCGTGACCGTCACCGATGCGGACGCGACGCCCGCCGGCGCGGCGAAGCGCTACCTGCGTCTCAAGGTATCCCGCCAGTGACATGCGGAGCCTATTCCGGTGGGTCGGCGGATGCTTGGCGAACGGTCGGCCGGGGTCGCCGATTCAAAGGGGGGAACCCTGCAAATCCGCAAGGCGGCGGGTTCGCAGGTTCCTGTCGTTTCCGCCGGCATCCTCACCCGCCGCCGGCTGTCGGAGAAATCGGTTCCGTGGCGGCGGGGATGTAAATATTGCAGTTTTCTGGATTCGATTCTGTTTTGAATCTGATGGCAAGTCGGCTGAAACTCCGACTCAGTGGAGGTCCGAAGCGATTCTGCCGAATGTGCAGAGATCAATCCACAATTCCACCGGTGCCTCCCCGCCATTCTCGCCATTCTCGCCATTCTCGCCGCCGAATTTTCCTATCATGAACCTCTCCGCCCGTCCCTCAGCAGGGGAATCGCCGTCATCCGGGTCGCTGGTCGCGAGCCAGTGAAACTTATGGAGCCGAACATGGACAACAAGACCGGAGGTGCCGACGACGGGGTGGTGATAGTTGCGATCGTCGTGCTGTGGCTGCAGCTGTTCTACAGCGCGGTGCCGTTCTGGCGGTTCGGGGAGTATTATGAATACGGCTGGTATGTGCCGCCACTCGCGGCGTTTTTCTTTTACCGGCGCTGGCGGACGCTGGATCCCGCCAGCGGGCGGGCGCTGCCCCGCCGCCAGGTGGTGGTGGCTGGCGTGCTGGTTTTCCCGGTATTGCTGGGAATCCGGGCCTTGGCGGGATTCGACGCTTCCTGGCGCCCTCCGCTTCTTCTGCAAACACTGCTGGTGGTTGTGCTGGGCCATTGGCTCCTTTATGTGCGCGGCGGCAGGCGGCTCTCGCTGGGGATGGCTCCGGTGACGGTCTTCGCGCTGTCGGCCATTCCCTATCCCTATAATTTCGAGCAGGCACTGATCGCCCGCCTCACGGACGGGGTGGTGCATGCGTCCGCCGGATTGTTCAACTTCCTCGGACGGCCGGTTGAAATGTTGGGGACCAAGCTGACGTCGTTGGGAACCGAGGTCGAAGTGACGGAAGGCTGCAGCGGCATCCGCTCGCTGCAAAGCCTGCTGATGGCGGGCTTGTTTTTCGGCGAGCTTTTTCTGTTGCACCTGCGGCAGCGGTTGACGCTGCTCGCCTTCACCGCCGTGGTGGTGGTGGGCGTGAACATGGGCCGGGTGATGACCCTGGCGCGGATCCGGTTCGACCAAGGTGAACACGCGTTTGAGGCGGCCCATGACCAGGTGGGACAGGTCGCGTTTCTCATCAGCGCGGCGTTTCTTTTCATCGCCGCACGCGGCTTGCTCAGCACCCAGGATGGCCGGCGCAAGCTCGTCCGCCGCATTCCGCAGAACGTTTCATGACCATCAAATCCCTGTCCCACCGGAGCCGCTTAGGATGGCTGGTCATGCTCGCCATTCCGCTTGCCGTTGTGGCGGCGGAGGGGCTCGGCTGGTGGTGGATGCGTCCGGCAGTGGATCCGGGCGGCGCGCGCTTGCTCGCATACACCTTCCCGGGCGGCCGCTACGGTTGTGTCGCCAGGCCGGTGGCGGAGAAAATCGAGGACATGCTCCACTGCGACCGCGGCCAGACCGGCGCGATCCAGGCGGGAGCCGGACGGATGATCGACGTGAATTATTTCGAGTGGGATGATACCGACGCCACCGGGCTGGCGGACGCCTTCGGCCACGCGCCGGACGTCTGCATGGGCAATGCCGGGATGAAGGTGGAGCAATTCCTGCCGAACCGCAGCTATCGGCTCGGTGACGCGGAATTGATTTTCGACAGCACCTTGTTCCGCGAGAAGTCCGGCGCGCCGCTGTATATTTTCAAGCTGTCATGGGCGGAGGGGATGGCAGGCGTCAACCTGTTGCGGGATGGCCCCAGAAGCCAGGAATACCGCAAGTTCAAGTTCAAGGCGGTGGCCCGCCGGTGGCGGCCGCGCTACGCCCGCGTCCTGATGCTCGGTGTCTTCGGGGCGGCCAACGAGGAGGATGCGTGGAAACTCGCCCGCCTCAACGTGTTGGAAGAGCTCCGCCTGGTCAACCATCCCCACCATCCTTGAACCTCCTTGGGCCTGCGTTTCCGCTACGTTATACCTCGATCCTTTGCCCCCGCCTCCAATGCCCCAGACAGCCTCTAACGCACCTTCGCAGAATTCCCGCCGTCCCCGCAGGCGGCACGGGGCCTCCTACGAAGGGATTCTGCAGCAAATGCGGCTCAGGCGCCGGATCAAGATCGGCCTGGCGTTTTTGCTAGTGCTGCTGCTCGCCGCCACGTGGCCGGTTTACCTCGGCTTCCGCAAATGGGACCTCCGGCGCGGTGAACAAGCCGCCCGGCAAGCGCTTGCAGCGGGGGACTTCTCCGA
>JBEDKU010000798.1:0-2839 GCA_041172045.1 Verrucomicrobiota bacterium
GCATGGAGGTGAACAGGAGCCGCGCTTCCTCGTCGGTCTCCGCGGCGAAGACATTCACCGCCACGATCGCGTGAGGTTTTCGATTTTCCGCAGGGGCCTGGAAATCCCGCCGATAGACCGCCAGCGCGGTCTTCAGATAGTCCGGCGCGAAGTGCGATGCGAACGCAAACGGCAGTCCCAGCGCCGCCGCCAGCCGGGCGCTGAAATCACTCGACCCAAGCAGATAGACCGGCACCTCCAGCCCGGCTCCGGGGACGGCCTGCAGCTCCTGTCCTTTCTTCGCCGGGTGGAAATAGGACTGCAATTCGATCACATCCCGCGGAAACGTATCGCCGCTGTTGCCAAGATTCCGCCGCAGGGCGCGGGCGGTGATGGGATCGCCGCCGGGAGCACGGCCCAACCCGAGATCGATGCGACCTGGAAAAAGCGCCTCCAGGGTGCCGAACTGTTCGGCGATCGCCAGCGGCGCGTGATTGGGCAACATGATCCCGCCGGAGCCCACCCGGATCGTCGCGGTGCCTGCCGCGATGTGGCCGATGACCACCGAAGTCGCGGCACTGGCGATGCCCGGCATGTTGTGATGTTCGGCCAACCAAAAGCGATGATAGCCCCATTTCTCCGCATGGCGCGCGAGATCCAATGAATTGCGGAACGCCAGACCCGCATCTCCTCCTGCGATGATCGGGGCGAGGTCCAGCACGGAAAAGGGAATCATGGCAGAGTCTAATGCGAGAGAGGTGGAACGCAAACCTACCTGAAGAATTGGAATGAGGAATGCGGGAAGGTCCATGGGATTTCCTGCTTTCCTTATGGATCAATATTCGGATTGGGAATCATGGGGCCTCGTCACGATGCGTGGGCGCATGGCTTCAGTGCTCGTCGGCAAGAATCCTGCGGGTCGTCTTCAGCAGGTGGGTGAGATGGGGTTCGCGGAAGATATCGAGATGGCTTCCCGGGATCTCGACGACTTCCAAATCAGGAAGAAGTGTCGCATTCCAGCCGAGGTTCTTTTCATACGCGAATTTGTCGCCGCCGCCGGCCTGGGCGATGAACAGGCAGGTGGGACCGTCGTAAGGGAGTGGCTGATAGCGGTCGTAAAGCGCGTCGTGCTGCTGGCGGGACTGGATGTGCCGCAGGTAGCCGCCCTGGCTCGCGCTGGCCTTGGCGGCCATGCGGTTTTCAATCTCCAGCTTCAACCGGAAGATCGCACCAGTTGTCGCGCGCTTGCCGAGTCCGCCGAGTTTGCCCAGGAATCCGCCATTTCCCTGAAGCTTCCACTGGGTCCGGATGCGGTCCCACAGCGAGAAGTGGTGGATGGACGATGCCGGGTTGGGGGAATCGAAGAGCAGCAGCTTGGTCGTCGTGATGCCCGCCTGCTTGAGCTGCCGCGCCATCTCGTAGGCGACGATCCCGCCAAACGAGTAACCGCCTAGCAGATACGGGCCTTCCGGTTGGATCCGGCGGATGTCGGCGAGGTAGGCGGTGGCGATGGTGGCGACGTTGTCCGCCGCGTTGAGCCGCGGGTTCTGGAGCATCGGCGCCTCGATGGCGTGGATCGGGCGGTTTTCATCAAGCTGGAGCCCGAAGTCCCGATAGAACAAAACCCCTCCGTCCGCGCCGTGAATGCAGAACAAGGGTCGCAGGCTTCCCTCCGCCCGGATGGGGATGACGTGATCGGGCGCTGAGCCTGCCGCGGGGCGCTGTGGGATTTCCCTCACGGGAGTGATCGTTTCCTCCGCGACCAAATGCGCCAGCTTCGCGGGCGTGGGGGAATTGAAGAGTGATGAAAGCGGCAGCGCCCGGCCGAAGTTGCGTTCGATTTCGGTGAAAAGACCGACGGCCATCAGCGAATCCCCGCCAAGATCGAAGTAGTCGTCATCGGCGGCCACTTCACGACGCAGGCAGTTTTTCCAGAGGCCGATCATGCGCTCGATGGCCGTGCCGGTCGATGGCGCGAGTGCGGCAGCGGATCCGGAATTTTTGCGCGCGGGCCGTTGCACCCATTGTTCCAGACGTGGCGCGAGCGGAGCGGTGGAAATGACCAGGCCATCGCGGCTGATTTGCGGATGGGCAAGCACGCGGTCCAGCACGCGGAGGCTTTCCGCCGGCGTCATGGCGATGCGGTAGATGGCGCTTCCGATCCCGGCTTCGGCGTCGTCCGGGAATCTCCAGGCGTCCCAGTTGATGCTGATCCATGGGAAGGTGGAGTCGTGATTGGCCCAGCGTGCGAATTGATCGAGGAAGGCGTTTCCCGCGGCGTAGGCGTGATAGCCGAGACCGCCGAGCACGGCGGAGAGCGAGGAAGTCAGTAGGCAGAAATCCAGGTCCATGCCGCGGGTTTCCCGATGGATCGACAGCAAACCGCGGGTCTTGGCATGCAGGAAACGTTTCATATCCTCGCTGCTGCTTTGCCCGATCGTTTGCGATGAAACGATGCCCGCGGCGTGGATCATGGCGTGGAGGGTGCCGAATTTGGCGCGTGCGGTGGCGATGGCTGCGGCAAGTTCCTTGGCGTTGCCCGCGTCGGCGGAAAGGCTGAGGACTTCGCCGCCGAGTTTTTCGATGTCCAGCAGGCGCTGGAGTTTCTCCGCAAGCGCGGGATCGGTATCCGCTGATTGAAGTAAGCCAGACCAATCGGCTTGGGGTGGCAGAGTGCCGCGTCCTAGCAGAACAAGTTTGGCCTTCGCCTTCCGGGCCAGGTGTTCCGCAAACAACAAGCCGACACGTCCCAAGCCGCCGGTGATGAGATAGACACCGCCTTCGCGGAGGGGTGTGACTGACGATCCTGGGATTGGAACCGGTGCGTAGTCACGCACCCAACGCCGTCCGCCCCGCCAGG
>JBEDKU010000799.1:0-2613 GCA_041172045.1 Verrucomicrobiota bacterium
CTGGTGGGAAGGCCGGGGTGAGACTCCGGTGGCTGGCTCGCGGGTGCGGGCGCGCGGAAATTTCGGACCATTGCCGGAGATGCGGAATCCGGGCGAGTTCGATCAAGCGGCATGGCTTCGCAACCAAGGCGTGGCGGCGGTTTTCGAGGCCGGCTGGGTGGAAAACAAGGTGGCCACCGGCCGCTGGCCCGCGCTTGGCGCGAGGCTGCGGCAGGGATTCCGCGCGGCGGTGACGGCGGGGCTGCCGGAGGATTCCCAGGAGGCCATCGTGATCCGCGCGGTGGTCATCGGCGAGCAACCGCCGGATGCGGACGAGTTGGTGGCGGCATTCCGCAACAGCGGGACGTTGCACGCGTTTTCCGTGAGCGGGCTGCATGTGGCGATGGTGGGCAGCATCGGCTGGCTGCTGCTCCGGCTCGGCGGGATGCCGCGGCGGTGGGCGGTGGTGGTTCTGCTGCCGTTGATTTTCGGCTACTCGTGGCTGACCGGTCACAGTCCACCGGCGGAGCGCTCGGCCTGGATGGCGGCGGTGTTTCTCGGAGCCTTCGTCTTCCGCAGGCGGCCGGATTTGTTGAACGCGCTGGGCGCGGTGCTGTTGGTCGCGATGTTGTGGGACGGACGTTTGTTGTTCCAGCCGGGCGTGCAGCTTTCCTACGGCGTGGTGGCGGCCATCGCGATCGGCACGGGCTGGGCGGAGCGGCTTTTTTCCTGGATGGGAAAACCGGAGCTGTATTTGCCGCTGGCGGTGATGACGCGGTGGCAGAAAGGGTGGCTGGGATTCCGCCGCAATGTCGCGCAGTCGCTCAGCGTGTCGCTGGCGGCGGGTGTCGGCTCGACCCCGCTGACGGCATTTCACTTCGGGCTGGTGACGCCGATTTCCGTGTTCGCGGGGCTATTTTTGATACCGCTGGTTTTCGTTTTGCTCAGCGCGGCGCTGTTTGCGGTGGCACTCGGATTTCTGTTTTCGCCGGCGGCGCGGCTGGTGAATCAAGCGAACGGCTACGTGGCGAAAGCCAGCGTGCTGACCGCCGAGGGATTCGCCGCGGTGCCGGGCGGGCACTTCCAGTTGAGGCAGGAAACGCAGCCGTTTTTGCTCGTTTACGATCTGGAGCGCGGCGCGGGCGCGGCTTGTTTCAGCGACGGCGGCAGCGGCGCGGTGTTGCTAGATTGCGCGGGCCCCTACAGCTTCAAGCGGCTGCTCGCGCCCTCGCTGCGGCGGCAGGGAATCGCGCCGGATTCCGTGATCTTGAGCCACCCGGACGGCAACCACCTCGGCGGCGGGGCGGCGGTCTGGCGGACGTTTCCGATCCGCCAGGCCTTGCTGCCGGTCGAGCGGTCGCGCAGCATGGCCTTCCGCTCATGGGTGAGCGAGGCTCCACTAGCCGGTGTCAAGACACGACAGGCGGCGGACCTCCACGAACTTCCCATGCCGGATGGCGCGCGGCTGGAAATCATTCTCGCCCCGGATCCGCATTCGCAAAACGCAGTTGCTGATGATCGCGTGGCGGTTTTCCGGCTGCACTGGCGGGGCTGGAAACTGCTCTTCACCAGCGACGCGGGGATCAGCACGGAGACGGAATTGCTCGATGCGAAAAAGGACGTCGCCGCCGATGTGATCATCGCCGGCCGTCACCGCGACGACATTTCGCTGACCGACCGATTTCTCGATGCGGTGAACCCGCAAGTGATCGTGGCCTCGCACGCGGATTTCCCGATCGCGGAAAAACTGAAGCCGGAAACCGTCGCTTACTGGCGTTCCCGCGGCATTCAAGTGATGCATCAAGGTGAAACCGGCGCGGTGACCGTGCGGGTGGACGCGTCTGGGAACCTGCGGCTGGAGGGCTTCGTGGACCAGTCGGTCATCGTCCTCAAGCCCCGTTGAGCGGCTTGCGGCATCTCAGCCGGAACATCGATTTGCCCTCGGCCTCCCATTGCTGTTGGAAATCCGTCTTCGGGTAGAAAAACGAATCCTCGGTCCACTCCAGCAGTTCGAACTTCCCGAACGCGGCGACTTTCTCCACCGCCCACTGGAAATACTCCTCGTGATCCGTCATGAAAAGAAACTCGCCGCCCGGCACCAGCACCCGCCGGACCGCATCCAGAAACTCCGCCTGCACCAACCGCCGCCGGTTGTGGCGCAGCTTCGGCCAGGGATCCGGGCACAGCAGGTGCAGGCGCGAGACCCCCGCGTCCGGCAACAACCACTCGACCACGTAGCGGCTGTCGAGCCGCAGGACGCGCGAGTTTTCGAGACGCCGGCGCGTGCTTTTTTTACAAACTTTCCGCACCCGCCCGAGCAGGCGCTCGACTCCCAGAAAGTCCCGCTCGGGGAACTCCCGCGCCATTTCCATCAGGAAGCTGCCGTCGCCGCAGCCCAGATCGACCTCCAGCGGCCTGCCGCCCCGACAGATCTCATCCCGCCCGAGCTGCCGGAAATAATCCTCCGGCACGAATTCCCCCGCCATCGCCGGCCGCGGAAGAACATTGAATGGCTGCGTCGCAATCACCGGCGGATGAAAATGCCCGCAGCGCGCGGTGGCGAGTGCGGAATCGCCCGGAAGAACATTCCGTTCGTGACTCGCCGTCCCCCGCTCCATAAATCCGCTTCGTGAC
>JBEDKU010000800.1:0-7630 GCA_041172045.1 Verrucomicrobiota bacterium
GGCAGAACGCCTACAGCGAGAGCTTCAACAGCCGTTTCCGCGACGAGTTCCTCAATTGTGAAAGCTTCTCGTCGCTGCTGGAGGCAAAAGTGCTGGGAAAGGAATTCCGAACCGACTACAATCATTCGCGGCCGCATTCATCGCTGGGGTATCAGCCCCCGGCGGAGTATGCGGCAAGCTGCCAAGAGGCGGCTTACGCCCCGCTCCAGCCGCTTCTTGGCAGCACCTATCCAAACAAGATCACCTCACAAAACACCAACAACCAACCAGAACCCTCATAAAGGTTGGATCAAGGAATGGGGGCACTCCACCAGCAGCCTCCGGATCTTCCCAACCCATGTCCTTGGTTCATCCCCATCTTAAACCGGACGAAATTAGGGAAAGCTGCTTGCGGTCACTGATTTTTTCCGCATCTTCGTAATCGTTCATGAGGGTCGTAGGCCATCAACCAAAACTTTCAAATAAAAAAGAAACAGATGCCTTAACCAAATCTGCTCAAAAATGATGTCGAATTGAAGTGGTGGTATCAGCTATCAATCATCAGGTTATCTTGGTAACTCCAGTCAAATTTTTATCTTGAACGCCAGAATGCGCTATCGAAGCTTAGGACGTAGCTCCCTATCTATCAGTGCTGTTGGATTTGGGACATGCCAGTTGCGCATGGTTCCTCAGCAGCAGGCGATTGATACTCTCAAGCACGGGTTTGATCTCGGCGTGAACTTTGTTCATACCGCCCCGGACTATGATGGTGCGGAAGATCTAGTGGCTCAAGCGGTTGACGAGTCCGGCCGGGACATTCTCGTTTTTTCGCAAGGCTACGGAGAACTTTCGCACTTTGAATGGCTGTTTGAAATGGCATGTTTGCGCTCAAAAAATAAGCCATTGGATGTGTTTGGCATCGCGTGTGTCGAGGACAGGGAGCTCTTGGGCGAGAATGTTTGGGGCAAGGGCGGTATGATCGAGTTTCTCCTGCAAAAAAAGAGTGAGGGACGCCTTCGCTCAATTTTTGCCGAAACTCATGGCACGCCCGAATACATCGCAAAATTGATCAAATCGAATGTGTTCGACGCGGTATTGCTTGCTTACAACACGATGGGGTTTCATGCGCTTTCGTACTTTCCTGAACCACCGGGAACATTCGAAAATATTCCACGAAACAAAACAGAAATCTTCCCCTTGGCGAGGCAGCACCAGGTCTCCATCATGCTGATGAAATCTTTGGGCGGTGGGCTGATGTGCGCGGGGAAGGCCTTTCCTCCGCATGCACGATTTTCTGACGAAAAGGAGCCGTTGGCTGCTGGAGAAATTTTAAGACAGTTGCTGCTTGATCAGGATATTACAGCTGTTGTTCCTGGAACAGCCTCCGTAGAAGAAGCGGATGAAAATGCGAGGGCTGGATTCTCAGATGCGTCGATTTCTCACAATCGCCTGAAGGTGATTGAACAATCCAGCGCTGAAATGGTGCAAACCTTATGCAGTCGTTGCGGATATTGTGATTCGATTTGTAGTCAAAATCTACCGGTTTCATGGCTGTTTCGAGATGCCTACATTCAGACGATCCGGGCGGAGACATTCGAAACATTGGATCGTCTTCAATATTTTCACCTGCATCCGCAACTCACCGCGAAATGCGCTTCATGTGATCATGTGACTTGTCTGTGCCCTTTTGGAATTGATGTGCCAGGCAGCCTCATTCGAGTTCACGAAGTGATGTCCAAACTTAAGGATCAAAAACTCCTGGCGCTGACTCCGACCCAACAAGAACAACAGCAGATGGGTTCCGGTCCTTGGGGGGTTAAGGTGATCTCCGCAGAAATTCCCCCCAGCATGAGGTGTGGCGATAGAGCGGTTTGTCGATTGTGGTGTGAGAATGGGAGTGCGAAAAATTGGGTTCCTGCAAGCCATTGGACGGGCGGAGTTGGGTTGTATTTGTTGGTGCAGGTTGGCGAGCGTGATCAAACCGTCGTCTTGCGCCATGTGGTGGAGCCGGGAACCCGAACTCATTTCATCTTTGAGGTGGAGGCGCCTGATCAAGCGGGTGATTGCAAAATTCAGCTTTTTCTAAAAACCTCCGGGCAAAATGTTCCAGAGGAAGGTGGCGAAATATCCGCCTACTCGATACAAATTAGATGTTAAACCATGGCCTGACGTCTATTCGAGAAGTCAGGCGCCGCGGAATCGCAACTTATTCTGTTGGTGCCATGACATGGCTTGCGCCGTATCGGAGGGCGACGTGGCACTGGGACCGGGTGCCGGGCTTTTCTGAAGCAGCAGTCGCCCGGAGCTGCTGCGACCTCACTGACCCGCCGCCGCACGCACGTCCTGGATGATGAGCTGCAGGGTCGTCCGCCCGCGGAAGGTGTTTCGATCGATCGTGAAGGCGATGTCCCACGGCGGATCTGGCAGCGGATGCTCACCGCCGCCGAAGAAGACGGCGTCCTGCTCGTGGTAGCCCTGGCGGAGCATGAAGCGCAGGTGGTTGTTCTTCATGTGCAGCGGCGAGCGGCTGAGGCCGATCCCGCGGGAAATGAAGACGGGCTGGGGGTTGCCGCTGCCGAAGGGTTGCAACAGATCGTAGCTGGATAGAAATTCCAGGGAGAGCTGGTCGAAGGAGATTTCCGCGTCATACATCAGCTTCGGCAGGCGTTGTTCCGGGTTGCTGTTTTTTAAAACATACTCGGCGAAGCGGGTGCGGAAGCGATCGAGGTTTTCCTCGCGGATCGAGAGTCCGGCCGCCATCGCGTGGCCACCGCCGGCGATGAGGTCGCTGTCACAGGCTCGGATCGCCTCGACCAGGGAGATGCCTTCGATGCTCCGGCCGGAGCCTTTTCCGACACCGTCCTCGTCGATGGCGATGATGAAGGTGGGCTTGTGGTATTGGCGCATCAACCGCGAGGCGACGATACCGACCACGCCGTGATGCCACGCGCGCGAACCGAGCACAATCACCGGATCGCGCAGCGGATCGAAATCGCGGGTGAGCATTTCCACGGCCTCGCGCCGGATGAGTCCTTCGTGGGTCTGGCGCTCTTTATTATAAGCGTCGAGTTTCTGGGCGAGTTCGTGGGCGAGGCGGCGGCAATCCGTGGTGAGGGTCGCCAGCGCGTCCTCCGGCACGTCCATCCGCCCGGCGGCGTTGAGGCGCGGACCGATGCGGAAGCCGACGTCCATCGAGGTCGCGGTGCCGTTCATGCCGGTGACTTCCTGCAGCGCGCGCAAGCCGGGATTGAGCGTGCTCGGAAGGTGTTTCAGGCCGTGGCGCACCATCAGGCGGTTTTCCCCGATCATGGGGACGATGTCGGAAATGGTCGCGACCGCCACCAGGTCCATCAGTTCCTTGAGATCGAGATCGACCGGGCGGGTCTTCAAGAGGGCGTGGCCGAGTTTGAAAACGACACCGGCGGCGCAGAGGTAGGTGAATTCGGTGCCGCACTTGGGATTCACCAGCGCGCAGCAGTCGGGGATCCCCGCGAGATCCGGTTCGTGGTGATCGACGATCAACACATCGACGCCGTCGGCCCGCAATGCGGCGACTTCGTTGATCGAGACCGTGCCGCAATCCACGGTGATGAGTAGATCCGGCTTCGGTCCCTCGGACATGCAGCGGGCCAGCGCCGCAGTGCTCAGTCCGTATCCTTCCGGGCCGCGGCGCGGGATGAAGTAGCGGGGCGTCAACCCGTAGGCCATCAGGATCCGGCGCATGAGGGTGATCGAGGTGACGCCGTCCACGTCGTAATCGCCGTAGATGCAGACTTTTTCGCCTTTGTCGATGGCTTGCAATACGCGCTCGACGGCGATTTGCATGTCGGGAATCAGAAACGGATCGGCCAGATCGCGGAGGCGCGGGCGCAGGTAGCCCTCCAGATCCACGCCGGGCGGAAGGCCCCGCTGGCGGATCAGGTGCTCGAGGATGGGTGGAAATGTGCCCGAAGAACCGTTCGCGTTTTTTTCAAACGGTTCACCACGCGCAATCCACTTGAACGGCTGGGCTCGCATGAAGTGACGCGGACCGTAGAGGGGGATGCCGCCCGGACACAAGATCGGAAACGAAAACCGTAAAAATGTGACTCAAGCGACTGGCGGGAAGCGGCAAGTTCCAAGTTTTCAAGCGCCGGATTTCGATTACGGTCCGGCCATGCCTCTGCTCGCGCGTTTTCTGGATCCCGCCGTCGTCTCGTTGAAAATCTGCGGCGTGACCACGCGGACCGACGCGGAGCGGCTCGTAACGATGGGGGTGGATGCCCTCGGGGTGAATTTCTGGCCCACGTCGAAACGCTATCTGCCGCCGGAAGACGCGGCCTGGTTGCGCGATCTGGCTGGGAAGATCCTGCGGGTGGGCGTTTTCGTGAACGAGCCGCCGGAGCTGCCTCTGCGCCTGGTGGGTGAAGGACTGCTCGATGTGGTCCAACTCCATGGCGACGAGACGCCGGAAGATGCGGCGGCATACCGCGAAGCGGGAGTTCCGTTCATCAAGGCCATCGGCGTGAAGACCCGCGCGGACTTGCTGCGGGCGTCGGAGTTCGGAGCGGACGCGATCCTGCTCGATGCCCACGCGCCTGGCATTTATGGCGGGACCGGTGAGGTGTTCGATTGGGAGGTCGCGTCGGATTTTCGCAGGTGTCATCCGGGACTGCCCGTGATTCTGGCTGGAGGCATCGTGCCGGGGAACGCCGGTCTCGCGGCCATGAGCGTGCAACCGGCCGCGCTCGACATCGCCTCGGGCGCTGAGGTTTCACCCGGCATCAAGGACTTCGAAAAGGTCGCCGCGTTTCTCACCGCCCTGCACCGCCGACCGACATGCTAACCGATTCCCACTGCCATCTCGCCTCCCACCGGTTTTCTCCCGACGAAATTCCGGGCCTGCTGGAGCGCGCCCGCGCCGCCGGCGTGACCCGGATGATTTCGCTCGCGACCTGCCTCGACGACGTGCGGGCGAATCTAGCCATCGCGGAAAATCCGGCCGTCCACGCCTGCATCGGCATTCATCCGTGCGATGTCCATCACGCGCCGGACGACGCGGTCGGCCAGCTCGCGGCCTTCGCGGGCGATCCCCGCGTTTGTGCCATCGGCGAGACCGGCCTCGACTACTATCACCCCGCGCCCGAGGGATGGGAGGAGAATGATTTCCGCGAGCGGCAGCTGCGGTTTCTCCGCCAGCATTTCGAGCTCGCCGCTGCAGCGAAGCTCAGCATCGTTATCCACACGCGGGACCGGGAGGGTGACGCGTCGTTTGAAGACGCGCTCGCCGTCTATCAGGATTACGCGGCGTCGGTGCGCGCCGTATTCCACTGCTTCATCGGTCCGTGGGAAAACGCGCGGCGCGTCATCGACCACGGCGGCGTGATTTCGCTCGGTGGCGTGGCGACCTTCAAGGCCGCGCACCAAGTCCGCGAGACCGCGTGTCAGTGTCCGGCGGGAGCTTTCATGATTGAAACGGATTCCCCTTATCTCGCCCCCGAACCCTATCGGGGTAAACGCAACGAACCTTCCTACGCCCGTGCGACCGCGGAGCGCATCGCCGCGCTGCGGGGTGAGTCCATCGAAGACCTGGCTCATCATACGAACCGCACGGCCAGCGGCTTTTTCCGACTGCGCCCGGAATCCCGTTGAATAAAGATTCCACTTGGTGACGTTTCATCCGCACGGACGGAGGCTCTCCGACATCCGTCCTTCACAACTCAAATCCAAAACGCTACATCCACGCCATGAACCCGCTCCGCATCCTCGCCCCGTCACTGCTCGCCCTCGTATTCGTTTCCTGCGCCTCGCAAAAGGCGGACACCTATGACACCACGAATCCCTATGGTGCCGCAGACGGTGCCGCGGCAACACCGCCGGCCACCGCGCCCGCGAACCCCGTCTATGACACGCCGGCCGCCTATGAGGAAACCGGTGCCGCCGCCGCCGTCACGCCCGCAGCCACCTCAACTAACAATGTCATGCCGACGTCACCCGCCGCCCCCAAGCCCGCCTCCAACGGAGCCGCCATCATCCACACCGTCGTCGCGGGAGACACGCTCTCCGGCATCAGTGCGAAATACAAGGTGCCCTCGGCCGCGATCAAACAGGCCAACGGCATGACCAAGGACACCGTCGTGCTTGGCAGGAAGATGGTGATTCCACCCGTTCAATGATTCCGCCCAACCTGCCGCCATGCGCTTTTCCGCCGCCGTCATTTCACTGCTAGCGTTGTTGTCCGTTGTGACGGCCGAGACCAAGGACCGTCCCCGGGAGGCCGGAAGTCCGAATCCAAGCCCCCGCGAGGTCGCGCTGGACAATCTGCTTTCCGAGCGCGATTCCGCCGGGGCTCTCGAAACGGTCGTCAAGGCGGCGAGGGAGAACGGCATCAAGGAGCAGGCGATCCTCGAGGCCCGCTTTCTCTATCATGTGGACCGCCGCGAGGACGACGCCCTCGCGGCGATGCTTCCGGAGTTTCTCAAACAGCAGGAACTCTTCAAGATCGAGGACTCGGCGATCTTCGGCGTGAAGGAGGACTGGCTCGCCGTCACTGAATACGTGCATGCCATCGCATCGCTTAAAAAAGGCGACAAGGACGCTTTCAAATCCCACATCACCGAGGCGTTCTGGCTGAGTCCGCGCCAGGCTTCCGCCTTCGCCCCGCACATCGATCGTCTGCGCCTCGAGGAGTCCATGCGCGGCGTGAAAATCGATTTCGAAACCCGGTTCATCCCGCTCGCCGGTGGCGACGCCGTCTCTCTCACAAGTCTCATGCGCGACAAGAAGGCCCTGATCCTCCACTTCTGGTCGTCCGCCAGTCGCGAGTGCGAGGCCAGTATGCCGGATTTCGTCATCACCGCGAAGACCCTCGCGGAAAAAGGCGTCGCCGTCGTTTCCATCCTGCCTGACAGCAAGCCGGAAACCATCGCCGCCGCGCGGGAGATGGTTCGTTCGTTAGGTCCTGAGGCGCCCGGCGCATGGCTGCTCGATCAGAAGGAGAATCCCTTCGCCCGCGAGCTTCGTGTGCAGACGCTG
This sequence comes from Verrucomicrobiota bacterium, assembly GCA_041172045.1. Lineage (GTDB taxonomy): Bacteria > Verrucomicrobiota > Verrucomicrobiia > Verrucomicrobiales > Akkermansiaceae > Luteolibacter. Next base: position 6,994 of record JBEDKU010000800.1, read on the forward strand.
CCGGTCTTCGTGCTCGTTTCTAACGAAGGGCGCGTCCTCTTCAACGGTGATCCATCCGATGACGGATTGTGGGACGAGTTGCTAAAACTTGATCCACTCATCACGCGCCCGGAGATGACCGGTCCGTTGGAGTGACGGTCGGCATCGAACTACGATCACCGTAGTAACCGGTAGTCACGGTGAAAAAATAATTTGGATTTCCTTAAAATCGACACATTTCAACTTGACGGATGTTCCGACTACTAGTTTCCTCGTGGCAGCGAAGAGACATCATTCATGGCGCGGCCCATCCATCCATCCAATCTCGAACTTCAAGCCCTATCCGTTTTGTGGCATGAAGGACCTTCTACGGTAGCCGCCGTACATGAGACGCTGCCGGACCGCAAGGACCGGGCCTACACCACGGTTCTATCCGTGATGCAGAGTCTCGAAAGAAAAAGCCTCGTGAAGCGCGCCTTGGTCGGCAGGGCGCATGTCTATGAGGCGGCTTACTCCCAGGAGGTGATCGTGCAGCGCGCGACCCACGACTTCCTGACTAACGCTTTTGGAGGACGCCTCGGTGAGGCGCTCCTCGCTATCCTCTCCGCCGGCACATTAACGCCGGAAGAGAAAACAAACATCGAACGCGAACTCCAAC
>JBEDKU010000801.1:0-33227 GCA_041172045.1 Verrucomicrobiota bacterium
ATCGATTGCCATGCGATCACTCTCGATAATCCCAACGGCCAGCCCTATCCGGTCTATGGAACCCAGTTCCACAACAACCTCGTTCACTACGGCAGCAACATTAGTGCCGTCGGCATCATCGGGAATACCGATGCCCTGACAAATCACGGCGGCCTTGCTACCGGAAACTGGGTCTATTCCTCGAACTCATCGCAACGCACCTCCGCGAGCACGATGCTTGGCACCGCCAATAACACCATTTCAGGCAGCGCAGCGAACGATCCGAAGATGACCGATTTCCATGATGTGCTAACCGTGCCAACCGCAGCGAGTCCCGTCATCGGTAGGGCCGCCGCGCTACCTCAGATCAATGACACTTCAACAACGGCACCGAGTTATGATCTCGCAGGCAATGTCAGCAATACTGCAGGCGTGGACATGCGCGCGCTTTCCCGACCGGCTTCGGCCAGGGACGTCGGAAACTACGAGCGCGATGCCACAGGAAACGGCGTGCGGCCCCTTCGGCGCTTCGAAGTCGGGCGCGTTCCCGCCGCCTATCCCACGGGGCCGGTTCTAGCAGAGTCTTTTCCCTCAAACACCCGGACAGCCCAGAATCCTCCCAACTCGGCAAAATGGTTCTGCAGTGGGACAGCTTCCAACGTCAGCGTCTCCGGCGGAACCATGGCGGTCAATACGACCGTGGCACGACACATGGTGGCGCATTTTCCCGCGGTATCACTCGCCGTGGGGGACTCCTTGAACCTTTCGTTCAATTTCTCCGTCACCGCCCCGGCAGACATCCTCAAGGGTCTTCGCGCGGGGCTGCTGTACAGCGGCACGAGTTCGAAGTTCACCGCAGACAACCAGAACCCGAATGTTGATTATGCCGGTTACGGAAGTTTGATCAACCCGGCCCCGACCGTGGCCAGTCCTGCCACACTTCAAAAGCGCGGCGGATCCGCAGCCTTGATCACCTCCGTCGGAACCGCATGGACCAGCATCGCTTCCGGGGCGCCCACCCAGTCGCTCGTTCCAGGAACGACCTACCAAGGAATCCTCACCATCCGTCGAACCGCCACCGACCAAGCGGTTCTCACCACCACCTACTCCGGTGGAGCCCTCAGCAACTACACCGTCACGGGCACCGACGTCAGCGGGATCTGCAACACCTTTGATACGGTAGCCCTTGCGGTCGGCACCACTGCCAGCATCCCGGCGGCAACAGCGGTCAGCTACAGCAATATCCTGATCTCCAAGGTCACACCACTGCTGGCCCTACCCGGATCGGCCAACGGTGCGATCAACCAATTGATCGACGTCAATTTGCAACCGCTGGTGAGCAACGCAGGAAGTCCATTCAAGCCGCTGACTTTCTCCATCGCCTCCGCCACCAACGGCACCGCAACCATTCTAGCAGATGGAAAAACCGCCCGTTTCACTCCGAACGCCGACTTCGCCGGCAATGCCGGATTCACCTACAGCGTGTCGGATGGCACCGTGTCCACCAGCGCATCCATCAGTCTGGCCTACTCGGTGATTGTCACCACCTTCACCTCACCCGGTCCAAGCACCTGGACCTGCCCCGAGAATGTGAACTCCATTCATATCGAATGCTGGGGCGGCGGTGGCGCGGGTGGCAGCGCGCGAAGAGGAACCTCCGGCGTGGCAACCGGCGGCGGCGGTGCTGGCGGCGCCTATGCCAAACTTGGTCCCTATCCGGTGGTGCCCGGTGCCACTTACTTTCTTTCCGTCGGCAACGGAGGAGTCAGTGCGGTCGCCGATGGAGCTTCGGTCGCTGGCGGAGACAGTTGGTTCAATTCAGTCAATTTACCATCATCCATCATTCTCGCCAAAGGTGGCGCAGGCGGTGTCAGCGGAGTGACTGTCACCGCCGACAAATACGGCGCAGGTGGCATTGGCACCGCGACGGGAAGCGTTGGCGATGTCATCAATGCCGGAGGCTCAGGATCCACCTCTACCCTCAGCGGCTATGGTGGCGGAGGCGGTGGCAGCGGAGGGACCGGAAGTATCGGAATCAACGCAACCGCGAATTCAGGCGCGGGCGCTGATGCTGTCAGTGGTGGAGGAAACGGCGGCAACCCCAACCCCACCAGTGGAACTTCCGCTGACGGGCAAACTCCAACAACTCCAGCCGGCGGCGGCGGCGGCGGGGCAAGGAACGCTGGTTCCACCCAACGAATGGGCGGAGCGGGTGCTCCTGGAAAAATTGTCCTGACGCTCTTTATCGGCACAAGCCCCACCGTCCCGGATCCTCCAACAGGTGTCACTGCCAGCGCGGGAAACAGCCAGGCAGTTGTTAGCTTCACGCCTCCCGCGAGTAACGGCGGATCGGCGATCACCCTTTACACGGTGACCTCCAGTCCTGGCGGCTTCACCGTCTCCGGCGCGTCCTCGCCGATCACGGTCAGCGGCCTGACCAACGGCACGGCCTACACCTTCACCGTCACCGCCACCAATGCCGTCGGCCCGGGTTCCGCTTCGAGCGCGTCTTCGTCCGCCACACCCGCCACCGTTCCGACCGTCACCACGCCAAGCACGGGGAGCATCACTGGGACCTCCGCCACGCTCGGCGGTAACGTCATCAGTGATGGTGGCGCGGCGGTTGTTCAGATCGGCGTAGTCTATTCCCCAACCGCTACGAATGACAATCCACAGATCGGCGGCACGGGCGTCACCACGCTTTCCAGCACCGGCACCACCGGGGTCTTCACCATGAACCTGTCCGGGTTCGCCGCAGGCAATGCCTATCGCTTCGCTGCGTATGCCATCAACAGCATGGGCACCACCTACAGCCCAGCGGGAAGTTTCACGACATTGAGTGACGATGCCACGCTTTCCTCTCTGTCTCTGAGCGCGGGTAATCTATCCCCCTCTTTCTCAGGCGGGACACTTTCCTATGCGTTCTCTGCCTCCAACGATATCACTAGCACCACCGTGTCACCGGCTGCGACCCAGGCGAACGCGACGATCACGGTAAACGGAAGTTCTGTCCTTTCCGGAAATACCAGCACCGACATTCCCTTGAACGTGGGCAACAACTCCATCGCCACCGTTGTCACCGCTCAGGACGGTTCTACCGCCAGGACCTACACGGTCAACGTCACCCGGCAAAGTGCCATCGCGAGCTGGCGGAATTTCCATTTCAATACCACGGATAACTCCGGGGCCGCCGCCGATGCCGAAGATCCCGACGGAGATGGGCTGATCAACGCGCAGGAATACGTCTTTGGTACCGTTCCCACCACGCTGGAAGCGGGTCCGTTGCTGACGATCGGCGCGACCGGATCTAACCTTTGGCTGGCCTTCACCGCCGCGCAAGCCACGGGGACCGGCTACACCGGTCTCACCCGCCACTACGCTTTGGAAACCACCACCGATCTAGAAAATCCGTCATCGTGGGCACCGGTCACGGACTACTCCGACATCGTGGGCGCAAACCAGAGCGTCTCTGCCTCCTTGCCCATCGGCCCAATCAAAGGCTTCTACCGACTGAAGGCGTGGCTACAATAACATACGTCGTGAACACACCATCCACTTGCTACCGCTGGACGATCTGCACGGTGCTGTTTTTCGCGACGACCATCAACTACATCCACCGGCAGATTCTCTCGCTGGTGAAACCGTTGCTCGATGATGAGCTGCACTGGACCAATGAGCAGTTAGGCGTGGTCAACTCGGCCTTCCACGCGGCGTACGCCAGTGGCTTGCTCGGCTTTGGCACCAAGATCGGTTATGCTCTCGCCATCACGCTTTGGAGCATCGCGGCGATGAGTCACGCGCTCGTTGGCAGCATCACTGGGTTTCGCTGGGCACGGATGTTTCTTGGAGTCAGCGAGGCAGGCATTTTCCCTGCCGCGATCAAGACGGTGGCGCAGTGGTTCGCGCGCAGTGAGCGAGCCTTTGCCACGACCCTGTTCAACTCAGGCGCAAATGTCGGAGCCATCGTTGCACCAGCGTCGATTCCGTTCATCGCGGCGGCTTGGGGATGGCGGGCCGCTTTTGTCGCGGCAGGCATTGCGGGTTTCGTGTGGTTGATGTTTTGGTGGCTGATGGATGAGGCACCGGAGAAACACGCCCGCGTTTCTCCAGTGGAACTGCCCGTCACCACCAGTGACCGTGCGGACACGCAGACGGATAACAAAACCAAAGGGCTCGACATCAAGAAGCTAGGACTGCCACTCGTCACCCTCTACGTCATCGTCCCCGCGCTCAGCCTCGCCGGCGGCTGGCTGGCGAATGCCCTGGTGCGGCGCGGTTGGAGTGAAAACCGCACGCGCAAGACCTGCAGGTTCATCTTCGCACTCGCGGTGCTGCCCATCTTGCTCGTCAAAGACGCTGGCCTCCGGGGCGCGGCCGTGCTCATTGGCATCGCCGGTGCCGCGCATCAGGCGTGGTCGGCCAATTTGTTCACCCCCGTGTCGGATATGTTTTCGAAGGGTGCCATCGGCACCGTCATCGTCATCGGCGGCATTCTGTTTCCCATCTATTCAGGTCGCCTGTTGGATCGCTTTACCGCATCGGGTGATTTGAATACGGGCCACGCGGTTCTCTTTGGGATCTGTGCAGCCGCATGCTTGCTGGCGTTTGAATTGAATCATCACTTCGCACGACGCTTTACCCAGATCACCCAGCTCGAATCCTGATCCTATTTCATGTCCATGCGCATCCTCCTCACCACCACCAGTTATCAGGACACTCCTGGTGATCATCACGCGCTGCTTGCGGCGCAGGGTTTTGACATTCATCGCGAGCGCGGGCCGCTGCCGGAGAGCCGGATGCTGGAGCTTGCGGGAGACTTCGATGTCTTTCTCTGCGGCGATGACGAAATCACGAAAGCCGTGCTCGATAAGGCGCTGCCTCGTCTGCGTGTCATCAGCAAATACGGCATCGGCTTGGATAAGATTGATGTGACCGAATGCACAGCGCGGAATCTACCCGTTCTTTTCACTCCCGGAGTGAATCACACCACCGTAGCCGAGCACACCTTTTGCCTGCTTCTTGCCATGGTGCGCAACCTCGTTGATTCCGCCAACTCGGTGCGTGCAGGTCAATGGAAGCGTGTCACGGGCAACGAAATCTGGAACAAAAGCATCGGCATCGTTGGGCTTGGCCGCATTGGACAAGAGGTCGCCAAGCGTGCGATGGCCTTCGGTATGAAAGTCCACGCGCTCGATCCCTACTGGCCGCAAGCCTTCGCTGATGAGCATGGCATCACACGTCATGAGCAAATTGAAACCATGCTGCCCGTTATCGACGTGCTCAGCCTGCACGCAAACCTCAGTGAGTCCACGCGTCACCTCCTCAACGCAACACGCATGACTTTGTGCAAGCCGAGTCTGCTGGTGATCAATACCTCCCGTGCCGAACTCGTGAACATGCCGGACATCATCGCCGCGCTCGATGCTGACAAAATGGGCGGCTATGCCACCGACGTGCTCGATGATGAACCGCCGCCTGCCGATCACCCTTTGCTGCGTCATCCGAAAGCACTCATCACGCCACACATCGGTTCACGAACTTATGAGAGCGTGCCTCGTCAGGCCATGCGCGCCACCTTGAATCTGGTGAACCACCTCAGCGGTGCGCCGGATGTGATCCAAGCCAACAAGTTCTAATCTCATGCCCACCTACGATCTTCTCAGCCTCGGCGAAGTCTTGCTGCGTCTCGACTCCGGTGAGTCGCGTGTGCGAACCTCGCGTCAGTTCACTGCGTGGGAAGGCGGCGGCGAATACAACGTGGCGCGTGGTCTGCGGCGCTGTTTTGGTTTGCATACAGGCGTGCTCACCGCCTTCGCTGACAATGAAATGGGGCGCTTGATCGAAGACTTGATTTCGCAAGGAGGCGTGGACACGCGGCAGGTGAAATGGGTTCCCTATGACGGCATCGGCTTCGCGGTGCGCAATCCCTTCAACTTCACCGAGCGCGGCTCCGGCGTTCGCGGTGCCAAGGGTTGTGTGGATCGCGCCCACAGCGCCGCTTCACAGATGAAGCCGGGCGACTTCGACTGGGATGCGCTGTTTGCGGATGGCGGCTGCAAATGGCTGCACACCGGCGGTATCCTTGCAGGCTTGAGTGAGACGACCGCGCAGCTCGCCATTGAAGCCTGCCAGGCGGCGAGGAAGCACGGTGTGACCGTGTCATATGATCTGAACTATCGCCCGTCGCTCTGGCAGCGGCGTGGCGGTTTCGCGGCAGCACAGGCCTTGAACCATCGCCTCGCGCCGTTCGTGGATGTGATGATCGGCGTGCTTACGGATGACGAACCCGCTGCGATCAGTAGCAACAACGATCCACAGGAGATCTTCGCTGAGCAAGCCCTTGCCATTCAGCGAGGCATCACGGCGATGGTCAAGCGTTACCCAAACATCAAAGCCGCCGCCGCTACATTGCGCCGCGTTCACACCGCATCCCGCAACGACTGGGGCGCAGTGGCATGGATCGAAGGCGCGTTCTATCGCGCCAAGAATTATCCACAGCTCGACATCATGGATCGCATCGGCGGCGGCGATGGATTTGTCTCGGGTTTGATTTACGGAATGCTCACGGGTCAATCACCGCAGTCCACAGTCGATCTCGGAGCCGCACACGGAGCGCTCGCGATGAGCACGCCCGGCGACACAAGCATGGCCACGCTGGATGAGGTGCTGTGGCTCGCGCAAGGCGGTGATGCGAAGGTGCAAAGATGAATGACCTCGCGCTTTGTCAAAACCACCCACCAAACCCACAAAATTTTCCATGCAAACGAACATCTTCTCGCTTGAAGACCGAACCGCCGTGATCATCGGCGGCACCGGCGAACTCTGCGGTGCCATCGCCGAAGGCTATGCCGAGGCGGGTGCGAATGTCGTGCTCGTCGGCCGTGACTCAGCCAAGGCGGAGGCGCGCATTGACAAAATTGAATCGGCTGGTGGCAAGGTTAGTTTCATCGCTGCCGACGCGGCAAACAGGGCCGATCTTGATGACCTGCTCAGCCAGGTGATTCAGCGTTTCGGTCAGTGCGACATCCTCGTGAACGGTGCCGGCGTGAACTCGGCCACGCCCTTTCTCGAAATCGCCGAGGAGGAGTATGACCGCATCATGAACATCAACACGAAGGCGGTCTTTCTCGCGTGTCAGATTTTCGGGCGCTACTTCGTGGAGCAAAAGATCGCCGCCAGCATCATCAATCTCGGCAGCATGTCCGGCCTGCTGCCCCTGAGCCGCGTCTTCACCTATTCGATGAGCAAGGCGGCGTCGCATAACCTCACCAAGAACCTCGCGCGCGAGTGGGCACCGCTCGGCATCCGCGTGAACACATTGGTGCCCGGTTTCTTCCCTGCCGAGCAGAACCGCAAGGTGCTCGTGCCCGAACGCATCGCAAAGATCATGGCGCACACGCCCGCCGCGCGCTTTGGCGAAAGCCGCGAACTCATTGGTGCCGCCTTGCTGCTCGCCAGCAACGAAGCCGCGTCCTTCATCACAGGTCATGAACTGGTTGTCGATGGCGGTTACTCGGCGATGACAATCTGAACGACCGCATCCCCGTTACTCATCATTTGGATCTAATTACTCCGCACACTCAACTAACCATGAGGCCTCTCTTTGCCCTTCTCTTCCTCGCGCCGCTGGCGCTGCATGCTCACAGCACGGACGCCAATGGACTGCCGATGAACAAGGAAATGCTGCGCAAACACATCGCGGATGAGATCATGGCGAGACGTATGGCTCTGGCTAAAGCAAGGGATCAACCTGAGCCAAAGCGTTTGCTCACGGAAGCCTTACAGATGGCCGCGGCGCAACCCACGGTGACGCCTCCCGGTAATGCGGCGCTGATGCAGGCTTCGTTTGGGGCTTTCCAACCGGGCGTGCGTATCTACAACGACGCAAGCCATTTCTATGTGGAGAGCGATTCGATGCCGGATGCGACCTTGATGCCAAACCCGATGGTGGGAATCACGGCATGGCAGCAGCAGTTGCCGCATCCGGTGGGTTACTTCAGCAATGTGACGAATCCTGAGCCATCCACGTCTTCACTGGGCTATGGGCAGCCAAATGTGTGGAAGATCCCGCTGGTGCCGGTGCCTGCGACAGCGCCGATCTCGCTGACGGGCAATTTCCTGCGCGGCGCGGTCGCCCTCGGTGCGAATGGGATTCCGATCTTCAATCCGCGTAACAACACGGGACAGTTTTCACAGGCGATTGGCGAGTTGGATGCCTATGGCGGTCACTGTGGCCGGGCGGATGACTATCACTATCACATCGCTCCGACCCACCTTTATAGTGTGCTCACGTCGGACAAGCCTTGCGCGTGGGCGCTCGATGGTTATCCGATCTACGGCTATCTGGAGCCGGATGGTTCGGCGCAGCAGGCGCTCGATGCGGATGGCGGCCACAATCATGGAGCGTGGGGCTATCACTATCATGCGCGCGGTTCGGTGGCGACGGGGCCGCAGAGTCCTTATCTCATGAACGCCATGCACGGTGCGGTGGTGAACTTTGGCGGGCAAATCGACCCGCAGCCGACAGCGAGCACGGTGGCTCCCGCGGGTGCGCCTTTGTCGGGCGCGGTGATCACCAGCTTCACCCGCCCGGCGACGGATAGATGGGTGATGACTTATACCGTGAGCGGCACGACTTACACCGTGACGGCTGCGGTGGATCGCGTCGCGCACACGGTGACGGTGAGCCAGCAGACGCCGACGGATCGCACGGGCACACCAGCGACTTACACGAGTGCCTCGCGTTTCAATTACTATCCGATGGCTCCCTGGAGCATGAACAAGCTGCCGGATACCGGCCAGACGACGAATGCCACGTCCACGTTTGGTGAAGACAGCGACTACTCGATCCATGCGCCGAGTTTCACCGACAACGGCAACGGCACAATCACCGACAACAACACCGGCCTCGTCTGGCAGAAGACCGACAGCGGCGAGATGACCTGGGACACGGCTCGCACGAGTGCCGCCACGCTCAATCTGGCAGGCTTCACGGATTGGCGTCTGCCCACGGCACAGGAAGCCTTCAGTATCCTCGATCACGAGCGCAATCCCGCGCTCAACAGCACCTATTTCGTCAACAACGCCAGCGGCACGCCAGGCTACTTCTGGACAAGCGATCTTTTCTATGGCGACAACACCAAAGTCTGGTGCGCCAACGCAGGTGGCGGTATCGGGCCGCATAGCAAAACAGCCACCATCAGCGCGGGCGGCGCGAATCGACATCACGCACGCTATGTGCGCGGCTCGAAGCCGACCACGGGCCATCATTACTGCAACAACAACGACGGCACGATCACCGACCTCGACACCGGGCTCATGTGGACGCAGGTGCCATCATCGGCGCAAAGTTGGGCCAATGCGCTGATTTATGCCGAGGGTCTCACCACCGCTGGCTACAGCAATTGGCGACTGCCGAATGTGAAAGAGCTGCAATCGCTGCAAGACATTCCTCGCGCCACTTCAGCGGTCGTGACAACGAATCCGTGCATCAACCGCGTGCTGTTTCCTGCGGCGACCGCCACCGCGTATTGGTCATCGACTTCGGTGAAGACCGGCACGCCGACGCAGGCATGGCTCGTCGATTTCGGCGTGACCACGACTTCCAGTCCATCGCGCAACCAGCAGGGCATCGTGAGCTATGAGCCGTATACTTCGACGTATCCCGTGTTTGCTGTTCGTGAGGCTCCCGCGGCTGTCGTCACACAAATCAGCGTCAAGCAGCCAAGCGATACGCCTTTGACCGATGGCGCGAGCACCGTGGCATACGGGAGCGTCAATGTCGGCAGCACCTTGTCGAAGACCTTCACGATTTTCAATAGCAGCACCACCAGCGTTCTCAACATCTCTGGCGCGTCGATTGATGGCACCAACGGCGCAAACTTTACGATAACAGCGCCACCTGCGAGCAGCATCGCCGCGAGTGGCAGCACGACGTTGGTCATTCAGTTCAATGCGAGCACCGCAGGCAGCAAAACCGCCGCGCTGCACATCGCCAGCAGCGATACAAGGGCCGGCGCGGCCTTTGACATCAATCTCACGGGCACCGGCATCATCCCGCCGCCGACAATCGTGAACACTCGCACCTCGCCGAACACGCCAACATATGTGGATGGCGTCTGGGTCACCGCGCAACTCGCCGCCGCGTCCGGCGCGACGGTCACGAACGCGCAGATGATTTATAGCGACGGCACACAGACCACGAGCACCGTTTTTGCCGAGACAATGTCAAACACCGCCACTGGCACGAGTGGCTGGGATGGCACGGGCGCGGTGTATCCATGGACCGTTACCAGCACCGGGGGCGCGGGCAATATCAAGCAGCTCGCTGTTGCCAATCATGGTTCCGGAAACATCTGCGGCGTGCAGTTCGACAAAGGCACTGCCAGCGCGACGGCGACGATGATTCACACGCCCAATGCGGTCAACGCGACCGGCTCGGCGGGCACGCTCCAGTTCTGGGCAGGCACCGCGAATCTAACTTCCGGCCTGGGTTGGAATCTTCAACTCGCCACCGATGCAACCGGCACGAATTGGATCACACGTGCCGGCGAATCCGATGGCAGCAATCACCCCATCCAACTCTACACTTACACACTCCTGCCCACCGAGCGCGTGAGCACCCTGCGGATGCGCTTCCAATTCATCGGCAACAATGTGGGCGGTGCGACCGGCCCCAAAACCTATCTCGACGACATTTCCCTGGTCACCACCACCGGTGCGCCGCCTGTCAGCGCCATGATGTATGACGACGGCCTCCACGGCGATGGGCTCGCGGGAGATGGTGTGTATGGCGCGGCGATCCCCGTGCAGACCGCTGGCAAAGTCATCACCTACAACCTCAGCGTGACCGACAGCAACGGCAGCACCAGCACTTCGACCACCGCAGGCACCTACACCGTCAGCGCCATCACACCGGTAAAATTCAACGCCGCCGCCACGGTCTCTGGAGGAAATGTCACGATCACCTGGCCCACGCAGTCTGGCCTCAGCTACAGCGTGCAGTGGTCGCCAGACTTGATGGAATGGCTCGATATCCCCGTCGGCCAGGTCGGCACATGGACAGACACCACAACCCGCAACGTCGCGCGGAGATTTTACCGCGTGAGTCGATGAAATCACCCATCATCATGCCAAGGCGTGGCTTCAATGATCCTTTCCCCTACCCAAATCGAAAGCTACATCCATGAAACAACTCCTGCGTCATACCAATGATCTTCCGGGCTTTTTTCCAGGCTTGGACCTGATCGTAATCAGCTTTCTAGCAGCTTCTTCTTTGATCGCTCGCGCCGATCCCATCCTCACTTCATGGTACACCAGGAACTCAAGCACCTTGGCGAGTGTCGTGCAGACCACGAGCACCTCCACAGGGACGCATGACACCAATGCGGTGACCACGTGGCCCACCGTCTCACCTAACAACAATACAGGTGGTCTGGCGCAAACGGTGCCGGTCTATGCGGATGTGCAACGCATTCACTACACGGCCACGGATGTTTACATCAATGCCAGCGGGCTGGCCTCCTACACGATGGGGCCGTGGCTTACCTCTGGAAACGGCTTGTTCGGTTTCTGGCCTTTGGCCAAGGACTATTCCACGCGCATCACCCGCACTCCGGTGCCTGCGCCAACGAAGGTGCGTCACGGCGGCGGCATGATCGGAATGATGGTCAATGGCGTGGCCATCTATGATTTGGGAGATGCCTTCTCTTTCAATCAAACCAACACCACGGCTCCGACGGCGACCACCGTAACGGGCACCGATGCGATGGGCGCGGCGGGCGATGGCTACTGGTCGCGTGACGCGCTGGCGGTCGAGGTGGTGACATTTGATCCCGGTTTCGCCCATCAGCCCGGCCTCAACGGTCAGTATCACTACCACGCGGAGCCGAAGGCGCTTCGCTATCAGCTCGGCGACAACATGACGGCCACTTACAGCGCGACGAACAACACCTACACCTACACAGAGACCGATCCAGGCGGCGCCGTCACGCCGCTCCATCATTCGCCGATCCTCGGTTGGTGCTTCGATGGCTACCCGATTTACGGCCCGTATGGCTACTCTTCGGCGACGAATCCAAATAGCACAGTCACGCGGATGCGCACCGGCTTCGTGCTCCGCAATGCAGCGAACGCTGCCACTTACGGCACCGCGAACATTGTCGCGACTGGCCGAATCACATTGCCAAAATGGGTCGCCGCTGCGCATGGCTACACCTTTGTGCCTAATTCCAACAATGATCATACACTGACGCCCTTGAACCAATATGGCCCCACGACGGCGACCTTGGCCTTGGGCCGTTACACCGGAGACTATGACTACCTCGGTGATCGCAACAAGACTCAAGGCACGGACTTCGACTTGGATCAATACAACGGCCGGAACTGCGTCACCCCGGAGTTTCCGGGTGGCACCTACGCTTATTTTGTCACCATCGACGCGAGTGGAAACACCACCTTCCCGCACATGCTGGGCAAACAATACTATGGCACCCAGAATGCCACGAGTGCCGCCACGATTCCAGGTACGGCGACGCTGCTCTTCAATGGTGGACCAAACACGGCGGAGAGCTTCAATGGCGGCCCCGCGGTCGCACCTGACACCGGGAATGTCACTCTGACGTGGAGCAGCGTGGAAGGTGAAACCTATCAAGTGGAGGCCTCCGCCGACCTCAACGTGTGGACCCCCATCGGGACGAGCGTCCCGGCAGCAGCCAACAGTACTCAGACCTCCTTCGTTGAAAACGCCTCAACCATGCCAACTAACAAAGAGAAGCGCTTCTACAAGGTCAAACGCACTTCCACCGCTGCATACGATCCAGCCTACACCGGACAATGAAACCATTTGTTGGTTGCGTCATCATCGTGGCAACGGCTCACGCCGATCCGCAGCTCACTTCGTGGCTCACCACGAATTCCACCCGGTATGCGCGCGTCACAGAGACCACGAGCACCACAGCCGTGAGCATCTGGCCGAATCCCGGCATTCCTAAAAACTCGGGCAGTCCCTCGCAGCTCACGCCGGCCTATGCCGATGTTCAGCAAGTGCTGTATTCAGCAAACTTCGTCTATGTGCGCTCGGCTGACCTGGCCAGCCACAAGATGGGTCCCTGGTATAAAGAGTATGCGAAGGTCACGGTGAACGGACTGTGGCCCGACAACGGCAAACTTACCTCAAAGATTCCACGCAATCCCGCCCTTGCGCCGACACCATCGGTTGCTACTAACTTTAATCAAGTCGCTCAAGGTCCCGTGGGTGTCATGGTCAATGGCGTGACCATCGCCAACCTTGGCGACGGCTCCGGTTGGAATCCAACCACGCAACGCGATGGCGGCATCACCGGTGGTGGCGTGCCGGGAAATCAGACCAACGTCTGGATTCGTTGCGCTACGGGGGCCGAGGGGCCGATCCTTGACGGGGGTTTCGGCCATCCGGCACCCGATGGTGGCTATCATTACCATGCGAATCCCCGCGCTTTGCGTTTTCAGCTCGGCGATAACCTCAGCTACAATTCCGCAACCGATACCTACACGGAAAATACGACGAATCTGCGTCACTCGCCGATCCTCGGTTGGGCTTACGACGGCTACCCGATCTATGGTCCGTATGGTTACGGCAGCGCGATGAATGCCAGTAGCCCCGTTCGGCGCATGGTATCCGGTCATGTGCCGCGAAACGGCTCATCAGGCACCACGGATCTCGCCGTGACGGGGCGTCACTCGCTCGCGCCGTGGGCTGCCTTGTTTCACACCTTCACCACCACCCTTGGCAGCACGGATTACACGCTGGCTGCTGGCAATTACGGGCCGGATGTTTCGACCAGTTTCCCCATCGGCTGGTATGCGGAGGATTTCGACTATCTCGGGGATCGCGGCTACACACAAGGCATCCATTTTGACCTCGACAAGCCTAACGGTCGGATGTGCGTCACTCCCGAGTTTCCTGGCGGCACCTACGCCTACTTCATCCCGATCGACGCTGCGGGAGCACCGGCATTTCCCTATTCCATCGGCCGCTACTGGTACGGCAATCACACCGGGGGGCGCGTCGTCAACGGCAACATCACGGAGAGCGTCACCACGTTTTTCAGCGGCGGGCCTGTCATCGGCGAGACGTGGAGCGGCGGTCCCGCGGTAAACCCCACCACGGGTGATGTCACGCTCACTTGGAACAGTCTCGAAGGCGGTACCTACCAAGTCGAAGCCTCCAACAATCTGAGCTCGTGGGGCATCGTGGCGCCGGCGGTGCCCGCGGCATCGAATGCGACGCGAACATCCACCATCGAACCCGGCGCGGCATTGCCTGCCAACCATCCCAGACGCTTCTATCGAGTTTCGCGCATCGGCCTGGCGACCTTCGATCCAGCCTACACCGGACAATGACCCCCTGCTTCCGGATGCTGCGCGCCTTCGCCATTGTTTTCACCGCTGCCGCGTGGGTCGCCGGGGCGGGGTGGGGGGCAACGCTGGAAATTGCGTTGCGTCACACGTTTCATGGCGAGCTGCTGCTTCTGGATTCGCTGCGCTATCAGAATGCCGCGGGTGAAACACTGTCGGTCACGTGGCTCAGTTATCTGCTGAGTGGATTTGCCGTCGAGCGTGAGGATGGAGTGTGGGTGGAAGTGCCGGATCGTTATGCGTGGATGGATGCGGCGATGCGGCGCACGGTGGTCCGGTTCGACGGCCTGCACTGGACCTGGCAAACAGGCTACATCTTTCTCGCGGTCGAAGGTCATTACCGCACCGGTTCTTCGGAGCTGAAAGGCTACGCACACCATCTTGCGCGTGACCCTCACCGCACGCGCATCAGCCTCGCCGCTGGATCTCTCCCACGACGGTGCGGTGCTGCTCGACTTCGATCTCGGCAACCTGCTCAACGCGCCCCGTCCGCTCGCGTTTGAAAAGGACGGCGCCGCCACCCATTCACGCGATGGCGATCCCGTCGCCGCCGCACTGGTGGCAAATCTATCCGGTGCTTTCCGCGTGGCACGCGCCCTTTCCGCCGCGCCCGCGGCGAACAAGGCGGCCATCGTGAAGCCTCTCTATCTGCCGGAAAAATTCACGCCTTACCGCTTCACGATGAGCGGCAGTTTCCCGGTGCCGGATCTGCAACGCGACAACCCGCTTATCGAGGAACGCGTCGCCCTCGGCAAGACGCTCTTCAATGAAACAGCCCTCTCGCAGGACGGAACACTCTCATGTGCCTCCTGTCACACCGCGACCTCCGCGTTCACCGATGCCAGACGCTTCAGTCTCGGAATTCATGGCCAGCAAGGCACGCGCAACTCAATGCCGCTGTTCAACCTCGCGTGGAAAACCAGCTTCTTCTGGGACGGCCGCGCGCCTTCGCTCCGTGCGCAGGCCCTCATGCCCATCGAGGATCACTCCGAACTCGACGAAACGCTCGACCGCGTCACCGCCAAGCTCGGCGCGAAGGCGATCTATCCACCTCTGTTCACCGCCGCCTTCGGCTCAGCGGAAATCACCGCGCAGAAGCTGGGCCTCGCCATCGAGCAGTATCTCCTGACGCTCACCGCCGACGACGCGAAATTCGACCACGCCCTGAAAGGAACCGCTACCCTCAGCGAGGATGAAAAGCGCGGCTTCGAATTGTTCATGACGGAGTATGACCCGCGCACCGGCCAGTTCGGCGCGGATTGTTTCCACTGCCACGGCGGGTCGCTCTTCAGTGACCATCAGTTTCATAACAATGGTCTCGTAGCCAGTGATGATGACCCCGGTCGCTTCCGGATCACGCACATCGAATCGGACCGCAACAAATTCTCAACCCCCAGCCTGCGCAACATCGCACTCACCGCACCCTACATGCGTGACGGCCGCTTCGCCACGCTGGAGGAAGTCGTCGCCCACTATAGCACCGGCATGCACCGCAGTCCCGCGCTCGATCCGAATCTCGCCAAGCATCCCGACGGCGGCCTGCAACTTAATGAGGCCGACCAGCGCGCCCTGGTCGCTTTCCTCAAAGCCCTGACCAGCGAGTAATCCCGCCTCATCGTTCTCCGATGAGAACTCAGGTCATTCTGCTACCACCTCGCCGTGTCCTCACTTCATCCGACTGTACAAATTCAAAAACCACAGCCAAATTGACTCGGTCCGGCGCGCCGTCCCTTTGAAAGCCGGCCAAAAACCCATCCTATTCCATCCCCAAAATCCCATGAAAGCCTCCAAATTCAACAATTACCTGTGCACTTCCGATGAAGCTTTCTACCGAGGCGCGATGAATTTTCTCGTCCTCGGCGCACTAGCCACGGTCGCAGCACTTCCAGCCGCCTCCGGCGCAAGCGGCACATGGGCAAACTTGGGCAACCAATGGACCACCACCACCAACTGGACACCCAATGGCGGTCCTCAGCTCACGTCCTCCACCAGCAACACCGACATTGCCACTTTTGGCAATTCGGGTGCGAATTTCAATGCGCCCGACCTGACGTCCAACAGAACCGTCCTGGGGCTGAACTTCACTGCAGGTGCGAATGCCTACACCTTCACCACTGCCTCCGGCAAGATCGTGGATGTCATGGGCACTGGAATCACGAACAATTCCACAGCGCTTCAGACCTTCAACGTGGTCGTACAAAATTCCAATGGCAACGGCCTGGTGAGTTCAATTGCCGGCGGTTCCCTGCTTTTTAGCAATGGCTACAACCTGACCTCAGGCGTCAATGGCGTCAGTGGCAGCTCTGCCAGCCGCACGGTGACTTTCAGTGGTGCCGGGACCATCACAGTCGCGGGCGGGATTGCCAATGGCGGCTTGGCCACTGCGGGTGCCGTCACGGTGACGTCCACCGGTGCGACCACCTTCTCCGGTAGCAACACCTATGACGGAACGACCACCATGAACGCGCTCGGTGGGTCCCTCAGCCTTAGCGGTGACAACTCGGGAGCGGACGGTTTGGTGACGATTACGGCTGGCACTGTGAAACTTGGCCACGCGAACTCCCTCGGATCCACCGTTTTGGGAACCACCGTTGCCAGTGGCGCGATGCTTGACCTCAACGGCCAAACCATCGGGACAGAAGCTCTTTCCCTAGCAGGCACCGGTATCGGTTCCGCTGGCGCATTGGTCAACACCAGCGGCACCGAGGCAAGCCACAGTGGTGCGGTCACCCTGACCGCCGATGCATCGATCAGTGGAAATATCTCCCTGTCAGGAGGCGTCTCGGGAGGAACCAACAAAATTACCAAAAGCGGATCCGGAACCTTGGTCCTCTCGGGCAATAACACCTATACCGGCCTCACCACGGTGAATGCCAGCGGCGGTGCGCTGACACTCAGCGGCAACAACTCGACCGCTTCAGGAGGCGTGACAGTGACTGACGGCACCCTCAATATCAACCACACCAACGCCCTCGGCAGTGGCACGCTCACCCTGACCGCCCTCTCGATCTTGAACAACACCAGTGGTGCCGCGATCACGAATGCAGGGAACAACGCCATCACCTGGGGTGGGACGACTCCTGCGGCATTCGTCTTCGGGACCAGTGCCAGCACTGCGGCGAACAACCTGAATCTGGGCTCTGGCACCGTCACGGCGAGCACCAGCCGGGCGATGGCTTTCGCCGGCACCGGGACCACCCTGTCGATGGGAACACTTGATAGCACCTCCACCTCCATCAGCCGGACGTTCACCTTCACCGGCGCTGGAAACACCCTGGTGCTCGCAGGCATCAAACTTTCAAACGCAGCGACTCCCAACGCAACCACCCTCGCCGGATCGGCTAACCTGACAGTCACTGGCGAGGTCAGCAACGGTACTTCCAATCAAGCGGTCTCTGTGAACGTCAGCGGCACGGGTATCACCACTTTCAACGGAACCAATACCTATGACGGAGTCACGGCAATCGCGAGTGGAGCAACACTCCGTATCGGCAGCAACTCGGCTTTGGGAACAACCATCTCAGGCACGACTGTCGCCTCCGGCGGCGTATTGGACCTCAACGGCCGGACGTTAGGCGCAGAGACGCTGTCCCTGTCAGGAACCGGCATCAGCTCATCCGGGGCTCTGATGAACTCAAACGGAGCGGCGGCCAGCCTCAGCGGCGCGGTGACACTGACGGGAAACACCACCATCGGTGCGGGAGACATCTCGCTCGGAAGCATCGGTGAATCAGGAGGCAGCCGGATCCTCACCAAGACAAGTGGCGGAACTCTAACTCTCGCCGGGACGAATACCTACACCGGCGGAACCGTCATCGTCGATGGAATCGTGAACATCAACGGTGGAAACAACGCGGGCGGCTCGTTCAAGCTCGATGGCTCATCCACCACACCGGTGTTGAAGCTTTCCCACCTGAATGCCCTCGCCACCACCGCCACCCTTGCCGGAGCCTCCAGCTCCGTCAACACCGGCACCGTCGATTTTGCCGTCTCCGGTTCATACTCACTTGCGGCCTACACCGGGAACAACATGAAGTTCACCGCCAGCAGCGGCAGCGCCACAACCCTCACCTTCACCGGAAACAGTGTGATTAGTTCCAGCACCGCCGGATCCGGCGGCAGGACGATCACCAACACCGATGCAAATCTCAACCTCGTGTTCTCCGGCGACCTGGAAATCGGCTCCACCGCCACGAATACCGTGGCCATCACCGGCTCCGGCAACACCACCGTCGGAGGCTCCGTCTTCAATACCGGTGCAGGCATCCGTTCCTTGGAGAAATCCGGTAGCGGCACGCTGACCCTGAACGGTGCTAACAGCTACAACGGAATTACGGACCTCAAGGGAACCGGCAAGGTATTGATCAACGGCAACAGCTCCGCGTCCACCGGCGATGTCAGCGTCGGGTCCTCCGCCACCCTCGGCGGCTCCGGTCGAGTGGGCGGCACCATCAACATCTCTGGCGTCCTTGCTCCCGGCAATTCCATCGAGTCGCTCGGAAGCGGATCACTCAACTTCATCACAGGCTCCACCTATGCATACGAAATCGATGCGACCGCAACCGTGGGACTCCAAGGTGACTTGGCTTACTCCTCCGGCACCCTTGATATTGCCACCGGGACGAACCTGACGCTGACGGAACTTGCGGCAGGCACTTGGGCGTCAGGTGCCAAGCTCACCCTGATCAGCTACTTTGCCGATGGCGGCGCGAGCGGCTGGAACGACGGTCTTTTCACTTATGGCAGCGCGATTGCGGACGACTCCAGCATCACAATCGGGTCACAAATCTGGACGTTCAACTACAACGACCTTACCGGCGGCACCAACTATGTCGCGGATCAAACCGGAACCCGCTTCGTGACCATCACCGCAATCCCTGAGCCGAACGTTGCGATGCTGTTCGGTGGCCTTGGCGTGCTCGCTTTGGTTCGCCGCCGTCAGGTAAGGTGAAACGCGTTCCTGCAAACGACCCGACCGCGGCCTATTGGGCGCAATCCGCTATCAGCCTCGCCGCGCCGCTGGAGCTCTCGCACTACGTTGCGCAACTCCTCGACTTCGAGCCTGTCGTAACTGGCGTCACTCTTACCCGGGATGTCCGCGTGGCAGGGCACTGGCCCTGCTGCGCCACCTGAGGGACAAGGGCCACTCACCCGCCGCGAGCTGCAACGCCACACCCAGTCCCTTACCGCCGCCGAGCGCAACAAAGTGCTCGCCCGGCTCGCCGCCGAAGGATTGGTCCAGTTGGATGACAAAATGGTCACCGCCGTGCCACTGGCTAAGTTTATGGAGGCCCTCCACGCCCGCCCGGAGTTTTTGTAGCAGGTGGATGGTGCCGACGGTGTGGACCCGGGAATGTGAACCGAGAGGAGCGGCAACTACCGCACTTGAAAGGCGACAAAGAGGCAATGCGGGCTGTCATGGGCCATTAACGGCGGCAAATCCCTTGTAGCATAGGGAATGGGTGACGTTGACGTGTGATGATTTTGAAAATTGTCACGCCTGGAAGCTCGAGTTCGCCGCAAACCTGCCGCCGCAGGTTTATCCAGATGCCGGCTCCGCTCAAGGCCTGGTTAAAAACATACCCCTTGGAAGAAACGGTGCTTCCCGCCGCCTGGCACAAAGAGGAAAAAGCGGTTTGGCGTCTTGCCCGTTGGAAGGTCGGGTCCAATCTGGTCGAGTCTCAGGTTCCGTCCAAGACTCTGCCGGAGTGGCTCACAACTCCCTTCGCCACACGCGTGCCTCCGTCTCGATAGCCGTGGGAATTGTTGACCTCTGAATCCGGGCACTCCGGCGGAGCGCAAGTCCCGGAATCCCCCCAAGCCGGCGTGATGCATAAGGCGGAGGCCGCGGAGATCACGCAAGTTAGACTGAAGTGATTGTAATAATATTTCCTTGGAGTCTTTTGAACCGTAAATTCCCTCGAGTGAGACCCGTCAAAATCGCCCCAGCCCATCATGCAGTTCTTGCCGCCGATTGGCGCGGATTTCCGGCCTATCAAATGACCGACGGGCGCCTCGTTGCGTTGATTGTCCCGGCGCTGGGTCGGGTGATGAGTTTCCGTAAGATCGGTGGCACGGATTGCCTTTGGCAAATGCCGTTGGATGAAATGGCGCGCCATCCGGAGCCACGAACCGGCTGGCGAAACTGGGGTGGTGACCGCACCTGGCTCGCACCGCAGTCTCACTGGCCGGCGCTCGCCGGACGCACGTGGCCGCCGGACACTGCGTGGGGCGATGCGGAAGCTGGCCAGCATATGGCTCAAGTTTCACCTGATGGCCGCCTTCGGGTGATCGGTCCGCTCTCGGAACACAGTGGAACCCGACTGATCCGCGACTTCGGCTTCTCCGAAGGAAATTTCACGATCCAACAAACTGTTGAGAAATTCTCGGGCCCACCGGCGATGTTGTCGCTTTGGTCCGTGGCCTGCGCGCCAGTGCCGGAGGAGGTGGTCGTTATTCCCAATCCCTCCAGCGCTTACCCCGGCGGCCGACATCTCTGGCCCGGAGCTATCGACCTCCCGGAGATTTCTGAAAGCCACGGACTGCTGCACATTCGACCGGCGCGAGGCCACGGCTACAAGCTCGGTTTCGATTCGCCTTATGCAGCGATCGCCGCCGTGAGTCACGGTGATGCGTTTGTATTGCGTGCTGCAAAACCCGCAGGCGACTACCCGGACGGTGCCACCGGATCAGGCTTTCCAGTCGAGTATTACACGAACGGCACCGTCGGCGACGCCGCCACCGAGGCTCCTTTCGTGGAACTTGAGTTGTTGGGACCGTTAGTGCGCATTGCTGCGGGTGAAATTCATTCCCATACGGTCCAATGGAGATTGCTAGAATCCCCGACTACCGCAGAACTTCTATCCGCCTTGGAACGTCACATCTGACTCCAGGGAATCCCGTATCGTTCCGCCGGGCCGATACGGGAATTAGCGCGCCTCCCCAATCAACACGACACCGCCAAAGGGCTGAAGGTTCACCTCGAATTCACCGGGCTGCGCCAGATCAACTCGCTTCGATGCATACTCATTTCGGTCCGCCGTATCATATAACATCATCGCCTCTCCCTTTGATTCAAATGGCAGTTTCAACCGGACCGTCTTGGCCGTGTCTTCGCCGTTGATTCCGGCGACATACCAAGTGCGCCCCGACCGTCGGGCGAGGACCGCCAGCTTTCCGGGATAACCCGCGACCAGGCGGGTTTCGTCCCAGACGGCGGGAACCTTCCTGAGGAAGTTTCGATAGTTCTCAGGCAGCGCCTTGTAGGCCTCCACCGAGTCGGAAAGGTGGAGAATCCCCGATTCAAAGACCACGGCCAGCGCCGCCTCGTGGGCATTGCTGGTGATTCTTTCGGATTTGAAAATGCTGAAATCGACCGGTGTGAAGTCCATCGAGCCGATCACATTGCGGGTAAACGGCAGCACGGTGTTCTGGGCGGGTGCCAGCTTGCCATAGGCGGGGCCTCCGAAGGTATAGTTCTCGGCTCCGCGAACCGCTTCCATCGACATGAGATTCGGAAAGGTCCGTTCCCAGCCGCGGGGCATGGTGCAGCCGTGGAAATTCACCATGATTTCAAACTCCGCCGCGTCCTCGAGGATGCCGATGTATTGCTCCATCAGGATTTGCTTGTCGCTTTGGAAGAAGTCGATCTTCACTCCCTTGACGCCCAGCCGCTTCAGCTTGGCGAATTCCGCCCGTCTTACCGACCGCTCGCTCATCAGGTTGCGGGGCTCCTCCTGCACCCAGTTGTTCGCCCCACCGGAGTTGTACCAGAAAAACAATCCAACTCCCTTGTCCCGGCCGTAACGCACCAGGTCCTCGGTCACGGTATCACTGATGGTGTTCCAATTGGCATCTACCAACGAATAGGGCCAGCCCATCTGCGCCGAAAAATCGATGAACTTCTTGAGCGTTGCTTCATTCCTGCTGCTGTCGTGGTCGGAAAGCCAGCTCCACGATGCTGTCCCCGGTTTGATCCATCCGGTGTCCGGCACGCGACTCGGCTCAGCCAGATGGGAGACCAGATTGGACTCCACGATCCCCGCCAAATCCTTGCTCACGGAGATCATGCGCCATGGCAATGTCCACGGCAGCGGGTTGCTGGCCGTGACCTCGCCGCGACCTGCCGCTTCATTCGCTGGCGGCGGGACCACCCGATAGAGGCCGCCCTTCGGATTCGCGTCCAGGTGCATGGCATGGTATTTCCCATAAGGCCCCACTTCGTGCAGCAGCACCCAGGCGGCCGGCAATTCGAAGAGCGAGGGGAACCCCCAGCCGATTCCCAGCGTGGGATCCGCCGGGGACCCGATCGGCACTCCTGAAACCAGATAGGGTGTCTCGTAGCCGGGGCTGTAGGTGGTGGCCCGGTCATAGGGCTGGCCGAAGTGTTTTCCTTTCGTGCCGAGATTGAACTCGGTCAGTTCCTCTTCCACGGTGTGATAGACCCGGCTGATCTTCGGATCCTTGTCTTCCAGCAGGACGTAGCGGAATGCCACTCCCTCGTCGTAGGCCCTGAAGTCCACGCGCATCTGCCGACCGCTCCCGGTCTGGAAGAGCAGTGACATCTCATTGGCCACCGCATGATTCAGGAGTCGTTTTCCAACCTTGAGTTCGTAATCCTCCTCCACCCGCCGACGCTCGCTGCCCACCAGTGTCAGCGCCTTGGTGAAATCCTGGCGCACGATCGCTTCCTCTTGATTTCGGAATGACGTGATCAGTCCGACTGAAGAGCCGTCGATGACCTGACCGGCAGTTCCATTCTCCGATTTCAGGCCGACCTGATATTTCAGCCCTCCATCCGCACTCAGGCCCGTGGTGATCGAAATCCGCCCGTTGGGGGAAAGCAGTGTTTCCTGGCCGCGCGTCATTTGATTTCCGACGAGGAAAAAGGCGATCAACAACAGGTTCGTGATCCGGTTCTTCATGTGAGATTCGATGTGATTTTTCATGCTATGCCGAGAGGTTGCCACCCAGGATGATCAACACATCGCAATGATCGCCCGCGTCGGCGAGTGGGATTTTGTTACCTTCGATGGTGACTCCGTTGACGGCAAGTTGCGCGACTCCGCGACAAACGCTGTTCGGGTTTTCCACCGTGATTCGATAGGTCGCTCCGCGGAACGTCCTGGTGACTTTGAAACCATCCCAATCGGCGGGAATGCAGGGATCCACACGCAACCCGTCGAAGTCCGGCAGGATCCCGAGAATGCCTTGGGAAATACTGAGGAATGTCCATGCGGCAGTCCCGGTGAGCCACGAGTTCTTGGCTTCGCCCGGCGTGGGAGCCTCCTTGCCTGAGATCATTTGTGCATAAACATAAGGCTCGCAACGGTAGTTCTCAATGTTCGCCTCCTTGGTCGATGGACAGATCGCCCGATAGTATTCAAGCGCGCGTTCACCATTTCCAAGGCGGCAGTGGGCGAGTTGGATCCACGGATTGTTGTGGCAGAAGATCCCGCCGTTTTCCTTGTATCCTTTCGGGTAGCTGGTGACTTCGCCGAGTTCGAGATTGTAGTCGCTGTAGGCAGGCCATTGCAGCACCAGACCGTGCGGCGTGAAGAGGTGTTCATGAACGCTTTCCAGTGCCTGCGCGGCGCGGCCGTTGTCAAGCCCGGCACCACCCATGATGCACCAGCCCTGGCTCTCGATATAGAGTTTTCCCTGCTCGTTTTCCTTGGATCCGACCGGTTTGCCTTTGGCGTCGTAAGCGCGACGATACCATTCTCCGTCCCACGCATTCGTCTCGACCGCTTCCAGCATGTCGGCGTGGTTGGCATCGAGTCGTGAAGCGTCATCACCGCGGCCGAGCCACCGATAGAGTCCCGCGAGGTCGTTTGCCGCCCGCAGGAAAAGGCCGGCGATCATCACCGATTCGGCGATCGAGTCGCCGACATCGCCTGCGGTCTGGAACGACTCGTTAGGCTCCGTGGAGAAACAGTTGAGGTTGAGGCAGTCGTTCCAATCGGCATGGCCGATCAACGGCAGGCGATTCGGACCGCGCTTTTTCAGCGTATAGGCGATCGAGGTCTCCAGATGGTGGAGCATGGTCTCGCCGCTGCCGGGGGTGTCGGCGTATCCCACGCTTGCATCGAGGATCGACCGGTCGCCGGACTCGCGGATGTAGCTGCAAACGCTGAGCACCAGCCAAAGATGATCGTCGTAGAAATCGCCGCCGATCTCGGCGTTGCCCTTCTTGGTCAGCGGCTGATACTGGTGGTAGCAGGTGCCGTCGGAGAGCTGGGTGGCGGCGATGTCGATCAACCGCTCCCGCACCCTTTCCGGGATCATGTGAACGAAGCCGAGGGTGTCCTGATTGCTGTCCCGGTAGCCCATGCCGCGGCCGATGCCGGTTTCGAACAAGCTGGCCGAGCGCGAGAGATTGAAGGCGGCCATGCACTGATACTGGTTCCAGCAGTTCGCCATCCGCTGCGCATCCTTGTCCGGACACTCGACCTGAAAGCGCGAGAGCAAGCCGTCCCAGAACACTTGTAGATCCGCGAAGGCGGCATCCACCGCGCCCGGCGCACGGTATTTCTCGATCAAGGCACGGCCCTTTTCCTTGTTGAGCACCATCGGTGCTTCGTATTTCGGGAGATTCTCCTGATCGACATAGGCCAGGATGAAGGCGAACTCCTCCACCGCCCCGGGTGCGAGAGTCAGCTTGATTTCGTGCGCGCCGATGGGATTCCAGCCATGCGCGATGCTGCCCGTGCAGGCTCCATCAAGCACCGCCTTCGGTTCATGGAGCCCGTTGTGCACACCGACAAACCGGTCACGGCAGGTATCGAAGCCGCTCACCTCGCGGGTGCAGGCGAAGAGGGCATAGTGGTTCCTCCGCTCGCGGTATTCCGTCTTATGATAGATCGCGGAGCCCTCCACTTCGACCTCGCCGATGGAATAGGTCCGCTGATAGTTGGTCATGTCGTTGAGCGCTTCGTAGAAACAGAACTCAACAAAGGAGAAGAGTGTGATCTCGCGCGGACGGTCGGACGTGTTGCGGACTGTTGTCTTCCAAAGTTCCAGAGTTTCTCCGCGTGGCACAAAACAAAGCTGTTCGACTTCAATCCCATCCTTGACGCCGGTCATCCGGTTATAGCCGAGCCCGACCCGGCACTCGTAGCGATCCAGCGGAGTCTTGACGGGCTTCCATCCCGGGTTCCACACCGCATCGCCATCCTTGACATACAGATAGCGCCCGCCGAGATCCATCGGCATGTTGTTATAGCGATAACGCGTGAGGCGGCGCAGTTTGGCGTCTTTCCAGAAAGTATAGCCACCTGCCGTGTTGGTGCAGAGACCGAAAAAATCGTCTTGTCCCAGATAGTTCAGCCAAGGAAGCGGGGTGTCTGCGCGGGTGACCACGTATTCGCGGTGTTGATCATCGAAGTGTCCGTAGTCAGGATTCATGGGTATTGGAATAGGGTTGTGAATGTTTGAGCCTCTTTACTGGCCGGATGTGGGAAGAATGGCGATGGGAGGCCCGTTGGGAACCGCATCAAAGACGAGCATGCCTCCCTTGGCCGTGGCGCGTGACTTCACCTCGCCCTGTGAGATGGTGCATGCGCCCCAGGCTGGTGGCACTTGCGTGATGAGGGTGAGCGGGAGGTCATACAATTTCGGGTCGGCGGAACACTTGAGCTCGAGCTGGATACCCCTGGGAACGACCTTCAGGGTTTTGACCGCCGCGGCGTCGCGCTCAGTTTCATACTGGTGCTGCGAGATGTGATCGGTGACCCACAGTTCTCCCTTGTCACTCTTCGCTTTCAAGCCATCGAGCAGCGGCAGAAAGATCTCCTGCTTGAGCGCCCAGAAATCCTGATAGGGCGCGCCAATCTGCTCGACGCCGTGGAGGACCAGATACTCCATGCCTTTGGCCGCGAGTGCCTTGTCCACCAGCGCGGTCATTTCCTCGAGCGTCTTCCAGTGATAGACGGCGCCATGACCGGTGAATGGCGGGCGGTCGATGAGGTTGTATTGTTTCAACAGCAACGCGTATTCCTCTTTGGTGATGGTCCACTCACCCGGGCCCACGCCGGGTTG
This sequence comes from Verrucomicrobiota bacterium, assembly GCA_041172045.1. Lineage (GTDB taxonomy): Bacteria > Verrucomicrobiota > Verrucomicrobiia > Verrucomicrobiales > Akkermansiaceae > Luteolibacter. The sequence goes on from JBEDKU010000801.1 coordinate 26,416, forward strand.
GGCGAAGGAGAGCAGTCGGTCGGGTTTCCCCGGCTGAAGCTCGCGAATGATGCGGGCGCACTCGCCGAATTCCTTGTGGCCGATTTCGAGCGATTTGACGCCGCGATGCGTGAGGGTGTGGTCGCCGTAAATGATGCCGCCGCCCTTGATGGCCTCGGCCCATTTCGCCGCGTAAACCTTGTATTCACCCTTTTCGGGAACCATGTAGAAGGTGGCGGTGAGTCCGCGCTTCTGGAGCTCAGGGATCGCAACAAACAACTGACCGGGCCACCCGTCGTCGAACATGAGCAGAAAGGCGGCGGCGCGGTCGTCCTTCCAGCGCGCCACGCGCGTCGTGCCGATGGCGTCGGCAGCTTGGCTGAACGTTGCAAGCGGGAGACTGACCAAGGCCAAAAGCGACAGAAGGAGCCGACGACGGGTGAAACAGGATGAGAGATTCATGGGATGGGTTGGGAGTAAAGTAATGGGTGTGGGATCAGGCTCTTCATTTTCCGTTCACCAGACCAGATCAACTTTGCCGTGGGTCACGGGGATCGACTTCCCCTGCCAGATCACTTTTTCAACTCCGGCAGGAACGGCAAAGGCAAGCGGGCATTGGGCGGAAAGGTAGGGATGGATCCATGGATGGGTGATTTCCACGCTCACCTTCTCCGCAGTCTTTTTCAGCACGGAAACCTGGACGTTTTTGCGCGCCCACCACCACACCGACATCGCGCCTTGCGAGGCATACCAAGCATCGGGATGGCCTGCGAACTGGGCGGCGAAAGTCTCGAACTTCGCCCAGTCGGCATCGGTCTTCCCAATTTGCCAACTGTGTCCCCAGAAGTAGAATATCGCGCCGTCCTTGGTCTTGGTTTTCTCCCAAACAGCCTCGAGAGGTTTGGAGTTGCCGAAGAACCCGTCCGTCTGCCACGTCAGCGGATTCTTGATCGAACCGACCGTCTCCTGGGCGACGTTGGTGGTTCTTCCCGACCAGTAGCCAGCGGCTTCTACGCCACGGAGGACATAGTCCCCATCGACGTCGTAGGCGGGAGAATAACCGTTGGGGTAAGCATAGGAAACGACCGGGTGGCCGAGCTTGGCCTCAAGAAACCTCCGCATGGCGCTGCATTCGTCCTTCACGGTGTCCGGCGGAATCCGGTAGAGGAACGGATGGTTGTAGCCGTGGGAACCGATTTCCACATTCAGCGCTTTCAGTTGGTCGAGAAACTCGAAGGCTTTGGAATTGTGATTGAGAAAGAACGTCGGGCGGTAGCCTTGGCGGTTGAGGATTTCAGCGAGGCGGAGATCCTCGGTTGCACCGTCGTCCCAGGTCGTCATCACTGCGATGCGTTTGCCGCCGGGGAACGAAGCAAAGACGGGCGGCTGTCCGTCGAGGTGCGAGCCGATCATTTCCAACACGCGGGACACCGGTTTGGCAGGGTCCTGAGTGACCATCAGCTCACCCGGTACGTCGAGAGGTTTGCTGATTCGCGTCGCATTCCGGGTCAACACGACGGAGGGGTAGATATCCTTTGGTTCGGTGGTGATTTTTTTCAGCGACGCATTCAGATAGAAATTCGCACCGCGGCTGACCTTGGTCTTCCACGGGTCCATGGTGAAGTTCATCTGACCGCTGCGACCGTCAGCTCCCTCAAACGACGCGGTTCCCGGCGTCTTCAGAATGCCGGAGATGATCCAGTTTCCGCCTGGAACGCCGGGGGGGAGGATGATCTCCCCAGCGGTTACCGGAAGTTCAAGCGTGACGGGCTCCCAAGATTCCAACACCGTGGGAACCCGTTGCTCCAAGGTGATTTTACTGATCGGCCACGTTTGGTTCCAATTCCACAGGTCGCCGTCCGGCTGCATCCGGACCCCGTCTGCCGGAGAATTGATGTAGATCCAAAACTCGAAGCGTTTCGGCGAATCCCCCTTGATGTCATAATTGGCGGCGACTTTGACCGAGGACCTGTCCTTGGTCAGCAGCATGATGCCGATGTCGCGATTGGCATAACCGCGGGGCTGGTTGGACTCCACCACGCCATGCCACCACCCGGCAGGAAGCGGTTCCGTCTTCCAATCAATACCGGGGTCTTTGCCGCTGGTCTTGAAGGCGGGCCCGCAGGACTTGTCGAGAGTGACTCCGGTCACCTCGCCTTTATCGTTCCTCAGAACATTGCCGCCCTCCGACTGCTCGGCCAGCAACTCGATTTTGTGACCCACCCGCTTGATGGGACTCGTTGCAGCCGACGCCGGGGCGGCCGCGGGTTCGGCCGCATGGATCAAACCGAGCGAAGCGCCATAGGTGAACAACGTGCAGAACATCCGAAAGCGATGCATCTGAGGAGGCGAGGGTGGGTGAGTCATCGGGGTTGGGTCTACTGCTTGATCTTGTAAAGCCCCACGCAACCGGCCCACAGCTCGTTGGTTTCCGGATTGAAGCGCAGAACCTGGGGCTTGCGATAGGGCAGGTTGCCGGTGATGTCCTGCCAGGTGGCGCCGGTATCAGAGGTTTTGAAAACCCCGTTGTTGGAGCAGAGCCACAGGGTCTTGGGATCCCGGGGGTCCGCCTCCAGCCCCATGATCTGCGCGGGCTTGGGAAAGCGGGTCACCTGGGTCCAGGTATTGCCATGGTCGGCACTGCGCCAGAGCTGGTTGCCGGGGCAATAAATGACGCCCTCCTGGGTCACCAGCACGTTGAAGATCCACTGCTCCTTGTTGAAAACATTCTTCCAGGTCGCTCCGCCGTCCTCGCTGCGGTGAAGTCCGCCGCCCGCGCCGCAGGAACCCCAGAAGATCCGCTGGGAGTCGGTCGGATCGACTGCCAAGCCGTAGAACATCCGGCGGCTGGCGGGCTGGCTGGCAAGTTGCTTCCAATTTTGCCCGCCGTCTTCCGATTTGAAAATCCCCCCGCCCGACTTTCCTGGGGTGGCATCGCCGTCGAGGCCCATGTAAACGATCTTTGGATTGTTAGGATCGACCGCCAGCGCGCGGGCATGCCCCTCCCCCCACATCGTGTTGGCCGTCACCTTGTAATCCGGCAGGCCGGAGCTGGTGGACTTGAAGGTTTTGCCACCGTCCTCGCTGGTGACCACGCGCCGCAAGGTGGTGTTCCATGGCGAGACCGTGCTGATGATGCGGTCAACGCCGTTGACCGTCACCGCCGCCACCCGCCAGTTGTGGCCGCTGAGATCCGCCTCGTATTTCAAAGGCCACAGCTGGTGCCACTTCTTGCCATTGTTGGCCGTCATCAGGGTGCCCTCGTCCATCGCAGTCGCATACGCGCGGCCCTTGGTGAAACGGATGTCGGTGATGCAGGAGATGTCGGCGCCCCGCTCGCGCTCGCTCCAGGTGAGGCCGCCGTCCCCGCTCCACGCCGAACGCCAGTCGGCGCTGATGAACAGCTCCTTCGGGTTCACCGGATTGATGGCGATGTTCATCGGGTGCGCAATGTCGACGATCGCGTTGGTACCCCAAGCGTGCAGCGTGGGATTCCCCTCGAAGTCCACCTTCAGCTTCGACGATTTTGTCCAGCTCTGCCCGCCGTTGGTGGAGAGGAAAACCGACGAGCCCACGGCATAGACGTCGAGCGGGTTGACCGGGCTGACCGCGACCTCCCGGATGCTGGCATCCGGGCCCAGCCCTTCCGACGTCCGGGTCCAGGTTTTGCCGGTGTCGGTGGATTTCCAGATCCCCTCCTTGTTGAACGATCCATACATGATGCTCGGATCCGTCTCGGCGAAGACCGCGCTCGACGCCTGCTTGGGGGTGGCGAGTTCGCGCCAGGTTTTCCCCGCGTCCTCGCTCAGCACCAGGCCCGAATCATCGGTGGCAGCCACCACCAGTGAGGGGTTCTTGGCGGCAATGGCGACGGCGTGGATGCCGCCCTTGGCAGCCGCTCCGAGGCGGACGTTGCCATAGGTCTGCATGGCCTTGTCCTTGGTGAAATCCCGCAGCGTCGTGAGAGCAGGCTTGCCATCCGCCGCAGCGCCGTGGGCGAGGAAGAACTTGCGAAACGAACCGACGGCCGCCTCCTTCATGTCCCCGCTGCACGAGAAGTCCAGCCGGTTCACCGCGGTCCAGTCGGGACCGCCCGTGAGCGCCTTGGCGGCGTCCGGGTTTTTCTTCACATAATCCGGATCAATGACGAAATCCCCGGCCTTGAGCACCACGTCCTGCCACTGGTCGTCTTTGAAAATATCAGTGATATTCCTACTGCGGTAGCTCACTCCCGCCTTGGTCTTGATCGTGACGAAGCAGTCCTTCTGCTGGACCTTTTCCCCCTTGAAGGAGAAGCCAATGCCGGTGCATTCCTCGGGTTTCACCCCCTCCGGAGCCGCCAACGGCAGCCAGATCCCGCCGAAGAAGTTGGCGTCCACCTTCCCGAACTGCACCCGCAGGGCATCGGCATCGTCCGACAGTCCCTTCTTCTCATAGGAAACGGTCCAAGCCTGGCCGCCGTCGATTGACTTGTAGACCTTGCCGGCCGGGCTGGCGGCATAGAGCTTGGCGCCATTGGTCGGGTCCACGGCAATGGAGCGGGTGCTGACATTTCGCTCGGCGGTGATCCGGAGCTCCTTTTTGCCGGTGGCCGGAAGCAGTTGCCAGTGCTCGCCACCATCGGTGCTTTTGTGGAGGCCCCCCTCGGTGCCGGCATACACCGTCTCCGGATTCGTGCGGTCCACCGCCAATGAATACACCGCGTAGTCGGTGAGCCCGGTGTTGGCCATCCGCCAGCTGATGCCGTGGTCAGTCGACTTGCTGACCCCCCCCACATCCAGTCCCAGATAGATCACCCCGTCCCTGGTCGGGTGAAAAACCGTCGCCCAATACCAGCCGCCCCCTCCCCAGCCGCAAGGTTCCCAATTCGGGACCGCATCCGCGGCCAGCAGACTCGGGACGGGAGAGACCAGCAGCAGCGCCATGCAGGCGGCGCTGAGCTTGCTGGATAAGGTTCGACCGAAGGGTTGAGGAATAGGGTGGCAGGGTTGCATGAAAATAAAATGGGCTGGACTTGCTTGAAGGGTGCTGTCGGGAACTCAGAGGCTTTCCCTGTCCCCCGCAATGTGGAATTCAACCTGCAGCCCGGTTGGTGGCAAATTCACGGCAAATTGTTCCAACAAACGGATGGTCCGAATGTTGAAACAAAACTGTCTGGTTAAAGAACCAGCGCCGGAAATTGATGGGATCCCGCGAGTCCGCCTTGTAGACCCCCGCCTTGTCGCCCGGCCGACTTCATTAAAACCAACCTACAAACCCATGATCCCTATCGCTCCTCGCCTCATCCTCGCCGTCCTGCTCGCCACCGGCGCGGGCCATCTCGTGAGGGCCGCCGAACTTCCCGCGCCCGAAACCATGTGTCTGGACGCCCCCAAGGGACTCCCCTCCGAACCGGCCTGGGGTTACTGGAAAGCCGCTCCCACGGCCTGGTTGAGCACCCACCAGCAGTTCCTCGCGCGCACCCAACAGGGCAACGTCGATCTGGTCTTCCTCGGCGACTCGATCACCAAGGGCTGGAAACTCGCGGAATCCACCAACTGGACCGACTCGACCCCGCCGCTGCAAGCGGTCAACTACGGCATCGGCGGCGACACCACCCGCCAGATCATCTGGCGCATCAACCAAGGCGAGCTGGACGGCATCAAACCGAAGCTCGTCGTGCTCATGATCGGCACCAACAACCTCTATGCCGACCACAATTCAGGCACCAACGAGCAGATCGTCGACGGCGTAAAAACCATTCTCGGGTTGATTCGGGAGAAATCCCCCGACACCCGGGTCCTGCTGCTCGGGGTGCTGCCGCGGGAGAAGAAATTCTGGTGTGACCGCATTGTCATCCTCAATGGCCTGCTGGCCGTGTTGAACGATCCCGGCAAGGTGCTCTTCCATGATGCAGGCTCCAAATTCCTCACTGCGGATGGGGAAATCAACAAAGACCTGTTCACCGCGGATCTGGTCCACCTCAACGCCGCCGGCTACGAAAGCCTGACCGCCACCGCCAAACCGTTGGTGAAGTCTCTCACTCACTAACACCGCCCGAAGAGCGCCGCGCCGCCTCCCCGCGGGCGATTGAAATAAGCACCGGACATTTCCCGTTCGGATGACGCCGATGCCAAAACCCATGAAATGGACCTTCCTCCTCCTCTGCTGTCCCGTGCCCGCGCTTGCTGCGGAGGCGGACTGGAACTGCTATCTGGGCGACAAGGCCGGCAGCCAGTATTCCGCGTTGCGGCAGATCACCCCCGACAACGTCACGGAGCTCAAGCCCGCGTGGACGTATCAGTCGGGCGGTGCGGACGCGCAGAACCGCTCGCAGATCCAGTGCAATCCGCTGGTGGTCGCCGGAGTGCTCTTCGGCACCTCGCCAGACCTGCAATTGTTCGCACTGGATGCGGCGAGCGGCAAGGAGCTGTGGCGATTTGACCCCGCCAAGGACGGCCTGCCTAAGGGTGGGGTGAACCGCGGCCTGGTCCACTGGTCAGGCGACGGGGAGGAGCGGATTTTCTACGCCAACGACCACTTGCTGCACGCCATCGACGCGCGCACGGGCAAGCGGATCAGCACCTTCGGCAATGGCGGCAGCGTGGATCTCAAAGCGGGACTCCGGCCCGGCGCGGAAAAACTCCACCTCTCTGCAAACACACCCGGCATCCTCTTCAACGACCTCCTGATCATGGGCATGCGGCTCGGCGAAGGACCCGCACCGGCCGCGCCGGGACACATCCGCGCTTACCATGTCAGGACGGGCGCGCTGGTCTGGAGTTTCCATACCATTCCCGAGCCGGGCGAACCCGGTCACGAGACCTGGCCGCCGGAAGCCTACCGGACCGCTG
>JBEDKU010000802.1:0-7497 GCA_041172045.1 Verrucomicrobiota bacterium
GAAACATCCCTCGGGAGTATTAGGAATTTCTTATGAAATGCGGGCTGATAAGGGCTTGCGCCACCAAGGAAATGTGGTTGGCTTTCGGAACGATGGACATTCTGGTGGTGGAAGACGAACCGTCGCTGGCCGAGCAGGTCAGCCGGGCCTTGTCGCGGGCCGGGCATGCGGTCCAGACGGCGGTCGACGGCCCGTCCGGACTCAAGGCGGTGACCGGTTCGCGCTGCGATCTGGTGGTGCTCGACGTGAATTTGCCGGGATTCGACGGGCTGGAATTGCTGTCCCGGATTCGTGCGGCGCGGCTTCCGGTGAGGGTGCTGATGCTTACCGCGCGGTCGGAGGTGGGGGATCGGGTCGCGGGGCTGAACGCCGGCGCGGATGATTATTTGACGAAGCCCTTCGCGATGGAGGAATTGCTGGCGCGGGTCGGAGTGCTCGGTCGGCGGAACGTGGCTCCGGAGGCTGATACCGTTTTTCGCGTGGGGGACCTTTGCATGGATATGGGCAAGCGCAAGGTGAGCCGCGGCGGCGTGAAGGTCGATCTATCACCGCGGGAGTTCGAGGTGCTGCATGTTTTCATGCGGGAGCCGGGGCGTGCGTTCTCGAGGGATGAAATCTGCGAGCGGATCTGGGAGCGCGAGCATGAATATGACACCCGGACAGTGGAGATTTTCATCATGCGGCTGCGGAAGAAACTCGACCGGGCTAGCGAGGAATCGGTGATCCGCACCATCCGCAGCGTGGGTTACATGATGAGTCCGACGCCATGAGACGCTTGTCCCTCAAGGTGAAAGTCGGCGTCTATGCGGCGTTGTTGACTATGACGGCGCTCTTCGCCGGGGTGGTGGTGATGATGGTGACGCTCTATTTTTATCAGATTTCCGCGATCGACGAGGACTTGAAGGGCGACGCCGAGGAGTTGGTATGGGACATCAAGAATTTCCGGGACGCGCCGCAGGATCCGCGCGCACAGTTGGACGAAAAATTCATCCCGCTGGACATGCGGGAGAACTATCTGGTGATCGAGGGGCCGGATGGACAGGTGATCTATCAATCGGCGAATCTCGACAGAGCGGGTCTGCCGGTGGAAGTGGGTATGAACCGGACGATGAACGTGGCGGGGCACACCACGCGCGTCGGGGCCTGGCGGGTGGAGCCCTATCTGGTGCGTGTCGGGGCGCGGCTGAATGTGATCGAGCGCTTGCAAAAAGACCTTGGAGTGGCGTTCGCTGCAGGGCTTCCCGCGGTGGGGTTGGTGGTTTTTTTCGGGGGGCTGTGGCTCGGGCGGCGTGCGGTGGCCCCGGTCGCCGAGCTGAGTTCGGCAGCGGAACGCATCAGCGCGAGCAATCCTGCCGAGCGACTGCCGCTGCCGGCTGCGAACGATGAGATCGCCAAACTAACCGAGGTCTTGAACCGGAGTTTCGACCGGTTGCAAACGTCGTATGAGGCTGCCAGCCGGTTCTCGGCGGATGCGTCGCATCAACTGAAAACTCCCGTCACGATTCTGCGTGCGGGACTGGATCATCTGTCGCGGGCGACTGACTTGAGCGAGGCGCAGGCGAAGGAAGTTTCACTCCTGAGGCAGCAGACAAGGCGGTTGACCTCGTTGATTGAGGATCTGTTACTGCTCGCCCAGGCGGATGCCGGGCGGGTGTTTTTGGAGCGTGAAGCGCTGGATTTGAAATCTTTGGTCCAGGCCGCGAGCGATGATCTCCAAGTGCTGGTGGAGGGGAAGGGCATCACGGTGGAGGAAGATCTTCCCGAGGCCCTGCCGGTGGTCGCGGATCGCCGGTTGGTGGGAATGGTGGTGCAGAATCTGGTGGAAAACGCGGCCAAATACACTCCCGATGGCGGCTTGGTCCGTATCGTTGGAATCCGCGAGCACGGCTGGCGGGTGGTCAGGATTTCAAACACCGGTCCGGGAATTTCCGCGGAGGATCGGGAGCTGATTTTCGAACGCTTCCGCCGTGGCTCTGCTGTTGGCGGAAGCGTGCGGGGGCATGGTCTGGGACTGAACATCGCGCGCGAACTTCTGCTGGCCCACGGTGGCGAGCTGCGCCTGAATTCCTCGGAGCCGGGCTGGATCGAATTCGAGCTTCGGTTGCCAGGGGATGACGTTGTTTAAATCGCCGGCAGCTTCGTGCGGAGGTTCGCCGCCAAGACGTGGAAGGCTGCGGAAACCTTGTTTTTCGCAAGATCCACCAGCGCGACCGGAGCACCGCTGTCGCCCCGCTCGCGGGTCTCGATGTCGATGGGGATTTGTCCTAGCAGCGGGACGTTCATGTCCGCCGCCTCACGGACGCCGCCTTCCTTGCCGAAGATGAAATACTTCTTCCCGGCGTCGCACTCAAACCACGCCATGTTTTCGATCAGCCCGAGAATGGGGACGTTGACCTTGGCGAACATGGCGACGGCCTTGCGGGCGTCGATGAGCGCGACTTCCTGGGGCGTGGTGACGATGATGGCGCCATCGACACTGACGGTTTGTACGATGGTGAGCTGGATGTCGCCGGTGCCGGGAGGAAGGTCGAGCACGAGGTAGTCGAGGTCCTCCCATGCGACTTGGCGGAGGAACTGCTGGGTGTAGCGGGTGGCCATCGGGCCCCGGACGATGACGGGCGAGCGGTCCTCGAGCAGGAATCCCATGGACATCAGTTTGAGGCCGTGGGCTTCGAGCGGGATGATTTCGTCGTGCTCGTTGGCCATCGGGCGCTCGTTGACGCCGAACATCTGGGCGACGGACGGACCGTAGAGATCGCAGTCGCAGAGGCCGACTTTGGCACCGGTGGCGGCGAGGGCGACGGCGAGATTGGCGGCGACGGTGGATTTTCCGACACCCCCTTTTCCCGATGCGATGGCGATGATGCGCTTCACGCCGGGGATCGAGGACTTTCCGACGGTGCCGCCAAGCCCACCGGCGGCGGCGGGGGCGTCCTTGACGTCGATTTCGATTTTAACGGTCCCGATGTCGGGCAGGGGATCGAGGATGGCGTGGCATTCCTGGAAGATCTGTTCGGGGATTTTCGCGTCGCGTGTGGCGACTTCGATCTGGACGGTGACCAGACCGGGCTCGCATTTGACGTCCTTGACGAGGCCGAAGGAAATGATGTCCCGGGAAAAACCGGGGTAGCGGACTTGGCGGAGTGCTTCGCGAATAAAATCAGGATTCATGGACACCGGGAGTCTCTCTCATCTGGGGTGGGGTGCAACGCGTTTGTGAGAATATGTCGGTTGCGGGAACGACGGCTTCCGAAATCCAGGGTGCGGTTATTTTTCCGTCGGCACGAGCCGCACGAGGCGGTCCGGGCCGTTGAGGATCGCGTAGATGAGTCCGTCCGGGCTCATGGCGACGTCGCGCACACGGCCGATGTTCTTGAGGATGATTTCCTGCGAGACGACTTTCTTGTCAACGATGCGGAGACGGCGGATTTCCTGTTGGGCGAGCGCGCCGACGAGCAGGTCGTTCTTCCATTTCGGGAACTTGTCTCCGGTGTAGAAATCCAGTCCGCAAACGGCGATGGAGGGAAGCCAGTAGGTGAGTGGATTTTCCATGCCTTCTTTTTCGGTGACGGACTGGATGGGCTTGTCATCGGGGCCGGAGTAGCTCATCGGCAGACCGCTGTAATTCATGCCAAGAGTGACGACCGGCCAGCCGTAGTTCCGGCCGGGAAGGATGAGGTTGAGCTCGTCGCCGCCGCGCGGGCCGTGCTCGGTGTCGTAAAGCGAGCCGTCGCGTGGATCCATCGCCAGCCCCTGCGGGTTGCGGTGGCCGTAGGACCAGATGCTGGGAAGCGCGTCCTTGGTTTTTACGAAGGGATTGTCCTCGGGCACGCGTCCGTCGTCATGCAGGCGGTGGATTTTGCCGTTCGGCCTGGAGAGGTCCTGGACTTCCATCAAGCCGCCCCGCTCGCCGACGACGAAATAGAGGTAACCCTTGTCGAAAACGAAACGCGTGCCGAAGTGGACTCCCGCGCTGGATCGGAACTTCGGATCGGCCCGATAGATCCATTGTTGGTCGGTCCACTGGTGGTCCTTGATCCGGCCGCGGACGACGGCGGTGATGCAGCGGACCTTGTCCTTGCCAGCCTCGCCCTTCTCACGGGTGCCGTCTGACAGGCCGAGATAGACCCATCCGTTTTTCTCATAATCCGGGTGGAGCGCGACTTCCATCAGCCCGCCCTGGCCGTGCTCGATGACTTGTGGAGTGCCTTCGATGACGGCGGGATCGAGTTTTCCGTCTGTGGTGATGAAACGGAGCTGGCCGGATTTTTCGGTGACCAGCTTGCGGCCGTCGGGCAGGAAGGCGATGGCCCATGGATTTTTGAGGCCCTTGTCCACGAGCGTCTCGATGCGGTAGCTTTCGAGATCGGTCTTGGTCACTTTGTCGGGTGAGGGGACCGGGAAATTCATACCCTTGGTGAGTGTTTCCTTCTCTTTCTCACGCAGGAAAATGACGAGCGATCGGATTTGGTCGTCGGTGAGCACGCCTTCCCAAGGATTCATGCCGAGCTGGAGATTTCCCTTGGCGATGGATTTGAAAATGTCCGCCTCGGAGGAGCCGTGTTTCCACTCGCCATCGACGAGCGAGCCACCTTGGCCGCCTTCGAACTTCGCGCCGTGGCAGCCGGAGCAATACTGGCTGTAAATCGCCTCCACCTTGATTGGCTGGGCGAAGGCGGCCCCGCAAAGGCCAAGAAACATGGGTAAGAGCGCACGCATGGCGGAAGAATCGCGACTTCCGCCTGAAACGCAACCCGAGAGTGACACCCGCCGCGCAAGTTTCAAAAGTCCCACTCCACGCTCAGCCACAGCGACCGCGGACCGGCATAGGTGCGGATGCCGTCGCTGCTCAGGCCGGTCTGGATGTCTTCGTCGAAGAGATTCTCGACCCTGATCTGGTAGATCGCACCCGCCACCTGCCAGGACGCGCCAATCCGGACGGTGGTGAAATCCGGGATCGAGCGGCTGGCCAGCGCGTCGTCGTATTGCGATGCTCCGTATTCACAGCCGGCGAAAAGCGAGAGATTTTCCGTCGCCCGCCAGTCGGCGCTGGCGATCAAGCGCAGGTCGGGTGCCTGCGGGAAGGGCTTGCCGTCGAGCAACGGTTGAGCCGGTGAGCTGCTGAACTCGGTGTGCGACCCAATCCCGGCGACTCCTAACGTGACCGCGTCTGCCGGCAACCATTCGATTTTCCCTTCGATGCCGGTCACCTGCGCTTGCTTGACATTTTGCCGCTGCGAGCCAGTGCCGCCCGGTGGGATCGTACTGAAAATCTCCGCGATTTGCGCGGGATCGGTGACCGGCACGTTGGCGATGGCATCTGAAATCCAGTGTTGATAGACGGTCGCGTTTACGCTCAGGTTTTTCATCGGATTCCAGTCGATGCCACCCGCGATGCTGTAGAAACGCTCGGCATCCAGTTCCGGATTCGCCTCGACGATGTCGTTGCGGACGCGGAAAGGCCGGTGCAACTCATTCAAGGTAGGCAGCCGGAATGTCGAGCCCGCCGAGATTCGGCCTAACAGGCCGTCGCGGAGTTGGCGGTTCAGTTCGACCGACCCGGATGGTTCGACGCCGTCGCGGTCGTCCTGATCGTCCGTGCGCAGCGGCGCGCCGGATGAGAGCGAGGTTTCGTTCCTATAACCGTTGGTCAACCGCCACCCGTCCAGCCGTGCGCTCGCGTCGATGCGGGTGAGCTCGTCCGCCTGATAGGAGGCCGCGCTGAAGATCCCCGCGAGCGCCTGGTCGCCGCCCGCCTCCCGCCGGCGGAAGGTGCCTGCGTCCTCGTTGGTCTCGCCGGACACCACCTTGGCATCCGCGCCGGAGCTGACCGTCCATTTTCCGCCGTTGTCCCACAGCGTGGTGAAGGCCGCGCCGGTGGCTTGGGCGGGCACGTCGAACTGATTCAGCGCGAGCGTTTCCTCCGTCCGCTCGTCATTCACCGAGCTGAAAACCGCGTCGAACTCGCGCCGCTGCTGCCAGGCCACCGCCTGCCATGAGAAGTCGCCGTCCGCCGAACTGACGCGCAGCGCGAGATCCAGCGCGTCGGTGGAGTTCTGGGAAAGCGCCGTGCCGTTACCCCGCTGCTCGGTGTACCAGGAAACCATCGGCTCCACCGTTAGGCCCGGGGCGGCGAGCCAGGAGAATTTCAAATTCGCACCGGCCAGATCCGTATCCAGCTTGCGGTCGATGCTGCCGCGCTGCGAGGAATCCACCGCGTAGAATCCATCGGTATGCAGGCCGAAGGCGGAAAAAAGCACCGCCAGAGTCTTTTCCTCGTTGGTCATCTGGTTGACCGTCGAGCCGCTGATCGTCCCCTGGCTGCCACCGCCGGCCCTCAGCACATGCCGGTTCTCAAACGCCGGGTAGCCGTTCATCTGGATCACTCCCGCCGGGCTTTGGTTACCCCATACCGCCGCTCTCGCCGCGGGCACGATGCGGATGGAATCCAGCGTCGCCGCGTCATAGCGCGCCCAGTACACCCAGCCGCCGAACGGGTCGTTCTGCGGGATCCCGTCCAGCAGAACCAAGGTCCGCGAGGCCGCCGTCGCTCCGGTGTTGCGCAGACTCACGCCTGCCGCCGTCGGGTTGGAAGAAATCGACGATTGCCGCCGATAGAGCGAGAACGACGGCTCTTTCGCCAACATTTCATCGATCGTTCGTGGCGCGGCTTCCCGCAGGTCCTCACGGGTCCACTCCGCCAATGGAGTTGCCGGTTCCTCTCCGAGCTGTCGCTCCGCCAGGACCGTGATGGGTGGCAGTAGCTCCACCGATTGCCCGGCAGCTTGAAACACGCCCGCGCCTATCAGCACGAAGGCGGCCCTGATGTTGGAAACAATAATTACGCGCATGGGATAGTGGGTTGCGGGCCGAACCATCTATGGTTTCCGCGCGATCCCAAGAACTGTTTTGGCTTGCCATCCAACAGCTTGGTAACTAGCAAACTATCGACCGTGGCAGGAAAAATTCGGGAGGTTTGGAGAGCATTCAATCTCCTCCCCGCCTCGCGGCCGCGGATCCACCGACATGAATCGAAGAAGACGCCCGAATGTTTCCAGCCCGCTGGGCCTCTCGACGTTCACCCGGCTGAGGCTGCGTGCGGCGTTGTTTCTGGCTGGCGCTGTCGTCATGGCGCTTGGGATTGTGGGCGCCCGCATCATCGGCCCGCATTTCGGCGCGGGGCAGTTTGTCGGAACCTCGTTGAATTCGGTGGCGATGCTCGCTGTTGCGCTTGGCTTCTGGTTAGGCGGACAGCTCGCGGATCGCCGGCCGTCATTGCTTTTGCTTTCCGGGGTGTTTTTCCTCGCGGCCGTCGTGGTTGCGGTAATTCCGGCGTGGAGCGCGCCGGTGATGGATGCTGGCTGGAAATTCGGACTGAGGGGCGGTTCGTTGTTTGCCGCCGCTTGTATTCTATTTCCGCCTCTGTTGTTGCTGGGCATGGTTTCGCCGATCGCCGTCCGTCTCGAAGCGGGCGATCTGGAACGAGCCGGGCGCTCG
>JBEDKU010000803.1:0-12113 GCA_041172045.1 Verrucomicrobiota bacterium
TAGCTTTTTGACGATCTCCTCTGGCTTGTGTCTCTTGCGTTTCATGGGGTTCTTCAGCGCCTTTCTCGCGCCTGGGAACTCTCATAGCAGATGGATCAATTCTTGGGGAGCATTCCACCGGTGGTGATGTCCGGCACGAAGTCAGTGGATCTCACCGCCAGTTCCGATGCGGGACTGCCAGTAAGCTTCTTCATTGTCTCCGGCCCTGCCACGGTGCGGGGCGGCAGGCTTGAGTTCACCTCCATTCCTCCGCGCACCCGGTTCCCGATCGAAATCACCGTCGCCGCCTGGCAGTGGGGCCGCCATCTGGATCCGAAGATCAAAACCGCGGAAATCGTGCGGCAGACGTTCCAGCTCGTCCGCTGAAATCGCCGTCCGGGCACCGGCGGGGAAGACGCAAAATTGCCCGCCCGTGACGCAATATCACCCCTGTCACATGCTTTTTTTGGGTCTTTGATTAGACGCTCACGTGGGGGCTGCAAGTCCTCCCACCAAAGCCCAATTTTCCTACAAATCCCACTGCCTGCCATGAAACCCACTCGATTCAATCGTTTCTCCACCATTGCCGTCCTTGCCATTTTTCCCGGCTGCCTGTGTGCCGCCGATCGCGTCCGCAACACCGCCGCCACGTCGCTAAACAACCAGGAAGCCTGGGGCGACGGTGTCTCCGGCACACCGGGCTCGGCGGATCGCGCCGTCTGGAACGCCACCTCGGTCGGCGGAGCCACCACCCTCGGTGGTGATGCATCCTGGGGCGGGATTTTGATCAGCTCCGCGACTCCGACTTCGGGGCCGTCGTTCACCAACGCGGCGAATCCATCCGCCTTCACCCTCACCCTCGGAGCTTCCGGCATCGACCTGAACGACGGAGGACTCACCAACCGTGGCATTACTTTTGAATCCAATACGAAGTTGGACTTGTCAGCCAACCAGACATGGAAACTCGGCCTCGGCCAAAGCTCCGCCAATATCACCGCTTCCAGCGTGATCTCCGGGATCGGTTCGCTCGAAATCACCCGCGATGCCCTGGCGAGCAACTATGCATACCTGAACGCCGCGAACACCTTTAGCGGCGGGGTGACTCTTGGTGCCGGATCCGCATTGCGCCTCGGTGGAGCGGCTCCGACCTTTGCCTCCAACCTAGCGACCGCCAGCGTCATCGGGACGGGAAATCTAGCTATCGGGGGCGGGTTGATTTTCGGCGGAGGCGGCACGGTCGCTCCCGCAGGAATTACCGTGAACAGTGATTTCGGTGTAAATCTGGGAACCTCATCGCTCAACGGACGTCTCACGGTGGCTGGGGGAACCATGAACCTGGGCAGCGAGACGCGCACCGTGTCGCTGGGGCGCTACGATACGACGGATGCGGTTGGCGGCGTGTTGCAGGGCGGCCTTGAAAGCCTGCGGTTCCTGCAAACAACGGGCGCGCCTTTGATTTCGATTCAAGGCACCCTGCGACTGGCGCGGGAAAGTGTTTCGAGTCCGACGGCCAGCGATTACGTGAGTGCGACTTTCAGCACGGGATCCAGCTTTGCGGCAGGCGCCGGACTCACGGTCGGCGACCATGTCATCACGACGATGGGCACCGGCAACCCGTTCGGCGCAACCGCCGGAGCGCAGCCGATCGTCACGGTCGAAGCCGGAGGCTACTTCAACATGTCGGACGCCGCCAACGCGAGAAGCCCGTTCATCCGGTCCCTTGCGGGTGCCGGCACGGTCACCTGCTTCAGCAGCAACGGAGCTCAGACTTCCACGCTAACCATCAATCCGCAGGATGGCGATCTCGCGAACTTCTCCGGCAACATCGTCGATGGCTCCACCCTCACGGCGGTTGTCAGCACCGCGGCCTCGCCCGTGATTCTGACCAAAACAGGCGCGGGCACGCAGACTCTCAGCGGCAATAACAACTACAGCGGCACCACCACGATCAGCGCGGGCATACTCAAGCTCGCCAAGCAGGCTTCGCTTTATAACAACACACCTGCGAATTGGACGAACGCGAAGATTGTGGTGAATTCCGGCGCCATCCTCGCGTTCAACGTCGGCGGCACCGGCGAATTCACCTCGTCAGACATCGCCACCCTCTCCGCCCTCGGCACGGCGTCCGGCGGCTTCAAGTCCGGTTCCAAGCTGGGCCTCGACACCACCGACGCCGGCGGCACTTTCACTTACAGCAATGTGCTCGCCAATCCGAACGCCGGAGCCAACGCCCTCGGCCTCCGGAAAATCGGAACCGGCATCCTGGTCCTCGATCAGATCAACACCTACACCGGCGGCACCATCATCGAGGGCGGCACGATCAAAACCGTCCAGCCCGGCGGCATCCACACCGGTTCCCTCGCCTTGAGCCCGGGCACCTCCTTTGAAGCGGACTTCTCCGCTCTCGTCGCCGCAGGTCAAATCACGAATACCACCACAGGCTCCGGCACCATCAGCGCCACTCCCCCGAATGCCTCTCAGCTCGGTTTCACCTCCGGAACACTCACCGGCTTCGCCGGAACGATCAACGTCAAGCCCAGCCCCGCAAGCAGCGGCCGTGTGGATTTCAACGGTCTGATCGGCACCGGCTCCACCCTCAACATCGATGCCGGGGCCACCGCCCGCCTTGCCAGCAGCAGCACCTACAGCGGCGTCACCGTCAATGTTTCCGGCACCGGCGGCAGCGGCCCCGGCGCACTCCGCATGGAAAGCGGCACGCTCGATTCCACCTGCGCCATCAACCTGTTGTCCAGCGCCTCCATCGGCGGGTTCACCGTCACCTCCACGATCGACGCGACCATCGCCGACGGCGGTAATGGCTACAGCCTCACCAAATCCGGCGACAGCACTTTATTTCTCACCGCACCTAACACCTATACCGGAGGCACCAACGTCAACGGCGGCACCCTGCGCATCAGCAAGCCCTATCTCGCGAACTCCTCGGCCATCGTCCTCGGCTCCACCGCCGTGCTCGACCTGGACTTTGATGAAACCAACGGTCAGGTCAGCGATACCGTGAGCACCCTCACCATCGGCGCCACCCAGAAAGCCGCCGGGACTTACGGCGCGACCGGTTCGGGAGCCGCTAACATAGATGACGAGCATTTCGACGGCATCGGCACGCTCACCGTCCTGACCGGTCCGGCGCCCTCCGGCAGCTTCGCTACCTGGGCCGCGGACAATGGCATCCCGGGCCAGCCCTTCGGCGACGATTTCGACAACGACGGCATCTCCAACGGCGTCGAATACGCCCTTGGCAAGAGCCCGACCGTTTCCAGCCAGCCGCCCGGGATCTTCGCACTCAATAAGATCACCTTCACCAAGGGAGTGGATGCCATCACTAACGGAGATATTTCCTGGGTGATTGAAACCTCGACAACGCTGGCCGCAGGCTCATGGACCGCCGAGGTGACTCAACCCGCGGGAGACACATCCCCAACGATCTTTTACGACTTCACTCCAGGTAATCCCGTGAAGAAGTTCGCCCGCCTCAAGGTGGTGCAGGTGATTCCGTGAACAGAAGCATCATTTCATCGCCCCATCCCGGCATGTCCGGGGTGGGGCCTTTTTCAGATCTGTTGGCGTTTTTTCCGGATCCATCCCGCCATCCCGCGCCTATCTGACGCAAAACAACCCGTCTCCGCCGCAAGATCACCCCCGGTGGAGACGACAGGGTTCCCGGTGCCGAAGGGTAGAGGGGTTCAGCCATTCCACCCTGTCCATCCAACGTCATGAAACCCCTTGTCCTGATTCTTCTAGCAACCTCGTTCGCGGTGCGCGCGGAGTTCGGTCCTTCGACTTCTCCGTTCGCAGACAAACCCTGCGATTCCTATGCGAACCACCGCGACGCGTCGGGCAATCCCGCAGTCCTCCGTTGGGGGGACGCGCCGTTCGGCGACTTCGGATCTCGCACCGTGAGTTTTGATCAAAGCGGCGTCCGCAAACTCCGCCAGTCGCCGGCTGCCGGCGTGCATCCGAGGATTTTCTTCGGTCCTGATGATCTAGCGGATGTCAGAAAGCGGGTCCGCGAAACGCGCTGTGGCCAGGAGGCTTGGAAAAACATCCTCTCATGGACGGAGATGGCGAAAGGCCGTTATGACGACACGCTCGACTACGCGCAGCCGGACCGCTGGAAAGGCGGCTTCGGCGGACTTCGCGGCCGGGTCCCGCTTTTCCGGCTGGGGATTCCCCGCGAGGGCGGCAAATCTCCCTATAACAAAAATATCACCGCCGCCGCGACCTATCAGTCTCTTGTGGATGGCTCGGCCAAGGAGTTTCCCGCTTACTACTGGAACACAACCGCCCTCGAAGCCTTCCGCTGTCTCATCGACGAGGATCGCGCCGGTGCCAAAGCCGCCGGCTCCGCCGTGGTCACGATGATGAAAATCGACCAGGCGAAACGCGCCGCCGATCCGAAACAACAGGGCAAGACTCCGTCGCAACCCGTCGGCGCGTTCCAACTCGCCTTCGCCTATGATTTTCTCTTCAACGACCTCACGCCCGACCAGCGCAAGCTCATCCATGCCGAACTCGCGGAGACCACCTGGTCCCACGACAATTACGGCACCTTCAACACCGCGGAGAGTTCCCGCAGTAACTGGGCCACGTTTTCCTACTGGCTCATCCAGGTGCTCGCCATCGAGGGTGAGCCCGGTTTCAACGAGCTCAAAGTGCGCGGCATGTACCGCGGTTGGCGGAATCTACTCACGTATGGCTGGTTCGAATCCGGAGCCACCTTCGAGGGCGAGGCAAAAAACCAGCTTGGCATGGACGGTGTCATCGCCTTCGCCACGCGCCGCTCGGCCTATGGCTTCGAGGATCTCTGCGGCCATCCCTATCTGCGCGCCTACTCCACCCGCTTCCTGCCCCACAGCGTGAATCCGATGCTCTCGGGATTCCATAAATACGACTTATTAGGTGGCAGCCGCGCCGCCAGTGCCGGTGCCGCCCCCGCGGACACGGTCGGTCTGAAATTCATGTTCCCGGATGACAAGGCGATCGACTGGATCTATCGAAAATCCGTCGGCGAGGATTATGCGAACGTGCCCGACCGTCCGGACGGCTATTTCAACGCGTTGTTGTTCTTCAGCATCTTCGCCAGCGATTTCGCCCCCTCCAACAACGACCCCGCCAAGCTCGCCCTCGGCGACACCTTCTTCTGCGGCGAGCGCGCGCTGATGATGACGCGCAGCTCGTGGGACAAGGAGGCCATGATGCTCAACATGCACACCCGCCAGGCGAACGGCGGCCATCCGTTTTCGGATCGGAACGCCATCATGGTCGCCGGCGCCGGCCGGATCTGGTCACCTAACGGCTACGCGACATTTCGCACCGCGGAGAACAGCGTCGTCGGCATCGATGGCAAGAGCCAGAATGAAACCGTGCCCGCCCGCTGTGTGGATTTCAGCCAATCTCCGGAAGCAACTTTCATGGCGGGCGATGCGAAATACGCCTGGGACTGGGATTGGAAGCGGCTCGAGAAGAACGCGGGTTATTACACCGTTGCCGATGTGGAAGCCGACAAGGTCGCCATCCCTGCGGGCTGGGAACCGGTGATGCACAGCGTGAATGATTTCGCCTTCAAAAAGCTTCCGCACGCCTATCTCGCCTGGCCGCATTTCCGCTACGGCCACTGGCTGCAGCCCAAGGGTGCGCTTTCGCCCTACGTGCGTAAACCGCTCTTCCCCGTGGAAAAAGCCATCCGCACCGCCGGCCTCGTCCGTGGCGCACATCCCTATGCAGTGGTCATCGATGACATCGCTGTGGATGCATCGGTTCACCGCTACGATTGGACGCTCGCCCTCGAGCACGACATCCAGATCGCCAACGTTGCCAAGCACCCGGACGGTTCGCTCGATGTCCAGCTAACTGGATTCGATCCCGATCAAACACAAGCCCGGCCCAAGGATCCTATCCCATCTTCCATCACCCCAGGCACAACGATCCCCGCCGGACAACCGATGTTGCACGTAAAGGTCCTGTCGGGGGCTAACTTAGCACCCGTGATCGTGGAGCTGCCGAATGGAGCGGATGCCGCAAAATACGGTCGCAGCCGTCGCCTCGTCATTTCCTCCGAGTCGGTGGCTCCGGACTTCAAAGTGCTGCTCATCCCTTATCGGCAGGGAGCGACCGTTCCGCGCATCGACTGGAACGGGGAAAAGTCCAGCGCCACGGTTAGTTCCGGTGGGGCCACGGACACGCTCGTGTTTTCCCGCCAAGCGACTGGCAAAACCGATCTCACCATCCGAAGGCGCTCCGGATCGTCGCCTGCGAGGGAAATCCTCCGCATGGACCGTCCGATCCCACCGCTTGTCGATGCTCTGGCAGAAAGACGCGCCAAGGAAATCGCCGATACCAAGGCATGGGTGAAAAACGAATTGGCAGGATTCAGTTCGAAGTCCCTCGACGGTCTGGCCGCCGCATGGAGTTTTGACCAGCTTCAAGACGCGAAAACACCCGGCACCGGTAGTCTCGCCGCGGATTTGGCATGCCCGGGTTCCAGCCTCGTCCCGGGCAGGGTCGGCATGGCTTTGAAATTCTCCGGCACCAAGGAAGGCATCGCGCTGCCGGTTGATCCCAACGCTTTCGCACCGAATGGGTTCACCGTCGTCTTCTGGGCGAGAGACCCGGAGAAAAAGGGCGGCTACTTTTTCAACAACAACGGCAACCGCGGCATCAGCCTCGGTCTCGAGAACCTGGCATTGCGCGTCGATACCGATTCCAAACACCGCTGGCACAAATCCGCGCCGCTCGCCGACGATTGGCAGCACGTCGCCTGGACCTACGACGGCAAAACCATGCGGCTCTATCTCGGCGGAAAGGAAGTTACTGCCAAAGAAGCCTCCACACCGCTCCGATTTGGAAAAAACACGGTCATCGCTCCTAATTTCACCGGCCAGCTGGACGAACTCGCCGTTTTCCAGCGTCCGCTCTCGGCGGATGAAATCGCCCGGATCCACGCGGTGCAAACCTACGGCCCCGGAACTCGCGAGCCTTAAGCGATAGCTATCCGAAGTCATCCGGAGCCCGGCGTTTTACCCATTTCATCTTTTGGGGGAATCAGCTTGCGACGTAAAATCGCACCCCGTCGCCGCAATATCGCACCTGTCATGGGAGACGATTTTTCATTTCACTCGATAGTATAGGTCGAGAACCCACCCCGCTTCGCGACCGAAACATCCCCAACCCACCAAATCCTATTCCCATGAAACCCCGCCTCTCATCCGTCAAATCCACTCTACTCAAGGCAGCCCCCGGCCTCATTGTCATCGCCCTCTCCTCAGCCACCTCACAGGCAGCTAACAAATACTGGGACACCACCGCCGCTGCCGGCCTACTGTCCGGTGCCGGCACGTGGGATGTGGGATCGACCGCTCTTTGGAGCACGGCGACTGCCGGCACGGCGTTGGCGACGTTTGCCTCCGGCGATGATGCGTTCTTCCAGACCGGTGGCGTGAACACGGTCACCCTCGGTGCCAACCTCACCGCAAACTCGATCACCCAAACCACGAACGCCACTGCGACCACCATCAACTCTGGCGCAGGCTCCCAGATTTCAGTCACCACCGGCAATATCACCAGCAGCGGCAACCAGCCGTTCATCATCAACCCCGACGTAGTCCTCAGTTCAGCAGGAACGATCTCTTCCTCCCTGTCCACGAACCCGATCACACTTGCCGGAGTGGTGAGCGGCGTAGGTTTCACCAAAACCGGCACTGGCACACTCAACCTCAGCGGAGCCAACACCTATACCGGAACCACCAACGTGGTCGCCGGAACGGCCAGCGTCGCCGGCGCCACTGCGAGCATTAATCTCTCATCAGCCATCAACCTCGGCGGAGCGGGAATCACCGCAACCCTCACGCTGGACAACACGGCGGGGATCGTCGACCGCGTCAAGGATACCGCTCCGGTCTCACTCGCGGCAGGCGGCCTGTTAAGCCTTGTAGGAAACGGCGCCGCGGGCAGCACGACTGAAACGATCGGCGCGCTAGTGATCGGTTCCGGCGCTTCCGCCCTCTCCATCATTGGAACCGGATCCGGTCAACTTCAGACAATCGCCGCAAGCGGTTTCAGTCGCAGCAGCATCGGAACTGCACTGGTCCGTGGCTCTAGCCTCGGTCAGCAGGCTACAAATGCTACCAGAATCACCCTCACCGACACTTCGGGCCTCAATTTTGTCGGTACCACCACTGCTAACGGCGCCACGCCGGGAACTGCCAAAGACGTGAAAATCGTCCCTTGGCTGATCGGCGATGCCAGTGGCACCGGGGCTGGCAGCAACTTTGTGACTTACGACACCACCGCCGGACTTCGTCCCCTTGCAAGCGCTGAAACCACAACTCTAACGACCGGTTACGCCACCCCCGGCGAGAACGTCAGGGGATTCAATGGAACGATCACCACAGCGGACCCTAACTTCAATTCACTGGTCTTCTCTGGCGTTCAAGCCTTGGATGGCACCGGTGTTCTTACGGTGGCCAGCGGCGCGGTCGCCCTTGCGACGAGTCAAGTCGCTTCCATCAGTAGCAATTTTTCCGGTCTCACGCTCGGAAACGGCGAAGGCATCATGAGCGTGACAGGCACCCAGCCGCTCACGATCAATACTCCCATCAGCGTCACCAGCGGCGGCGGTCTCGTCAAAGCCGGCGGCGGTAGTGGCGCTCTGGTTCTCGCCGCGGCGAATCTTTACACCGGACCCACGACGGTCAATCAAGGCACTCTGGCGATCGGCAGCGGTGGCAGCACCCAGGCCGCCTCGGCGGTCACGGTGGTGTCCGGCGGCACCCTGAACGTGAACTCCGGCGGCACGGTCAACGGCAGCGTCACCGCGCAGGTTTCCACCGGGCAAAACACCGTGAACGTCATCAACAGCGGCACCATCGCCGGCGCGGTCACCATCAACGCCGGAACCGGTCCGGCCAGTCCCAATGCAAATGCCACCGCCGTCGTTGCGAGCGGCCACGCACAATTGAATGCCGGCTCCTCGACGGGCAGCGTCACCAACAACGGCCAGTTGACGCTTTCCGGCGCCTCACCCATCACAGCGATCGGTTCCATCAGCGGTTCGGGCGGCCTTGGCGGCTTTAACGATGCCAACACCGACAGCAAGACACTCAACTTTACCGCTGGCAGCGCGTTTTCCTATTTCCGCCCCACCAACGCGACTGGCACGGCCACGTCCGTCCTGCAAGTCGCGGGAGGTGGCACCACCTCTTTCCAATGGTTCGGTTATAACAACACGGTCGGTGGAACGGCGGACGTCACCTTCAATGGCGGCACCTTCAACATCGGCAGGATCGGCCAGAACAACACGGGGGGCACCACCATCGGGACCTACACGGTCACCAATGGCTCGAGCCTCAACTTCGCGGCCGGCGGCCACGAGCATGCCACTTGGAACATCATCAACGGCACCATGGCCTTCACGGGCAGCATCGCCCAGGCCAACGGCACGGCCGCCGCCGCCTCCGCCCTGCAGCTGACGGTGAACAACAGTGGCGGAGGTTCCGGCAGCACCCTGTCCGCGACGGGGTCGCTGACTCTCGGCCATGGCGGTGGAGTATCCTCGGTGCAGAACAATTTCCTGACCATCGGCAATGGCGGGACCGCTTCGTTCGCCGCCGGACTGTTGTCTGTCGGGACGTCTCAGGCGGCCACCTCGGAAACCAATACCGTCAGCCTGATAGGCGGCAAGCTGCTGGTTGGTGGCACAACCGGCATCGTGGCTGGAACAGGCTCCGGCCAGACCAAGACCTTCAACTGGACCGGCGGCCGGCTCGCGGCGCTGCAAATCACCCCGGGCGTTAATTTCACCACTCCTGTCAGTGGTGGTATCACGACCACGGGCCTCGTCAACAGCGGTGGCGTGCTCGCACCAGGCGATGTCGGCACCCCGGGCCGCACCACCATCACCGGCGATTACACACAGCAGGCGGGCGGCACCCTCGCCATCGACATCGGCGGCACCAACCAGACCGGGAGTTTCCAGAATCTGGCAGGTTCCTATGACAACGTGCTGCTGAACGGCACCACCGCAAACCTCTCGCTCAACGGCAACCTCCAGGTGTCATTGGTCGGCTTCACTCCGGCGAACGGCGACACCTACACCATCATCCGGTCCGCTCCGACCGCGCTGGCGGTCAGCGGGGCGTTTGCCAACGTCGCCTTCGGTGCGCGCATCACCACTCAGGGCGGCGAGGGCTCCTTCCTTGTCAGCAACACAGGCACCACGGTGACGCTCAGCGACTATCAGTCTAGCATCACCAACGACTACGCCGCCTGGATCTCCGGCTTCAGCGTCGGCGGCCAGACCGCCGCCAACGACGACTTCGACAACGACAACCTCGACAACGTCGTGGAAAACGTGCTCGGCTCGAATCCTTCGGTCTACAGCAACGGGCTCACCCAGATTTCCGCCACCACCAGCTCGTTCAAGTTCCGGCACGACCAGAGCAACACCATCGCCACCGACGTGACCAAGACCTATCAGTGGTCCACCGATCTGGTCAATTGGGCAGCTAGCGGCGCAAGCCTCGCCGGCACGACCGCGACCATCGCGGAGAGCACCATCACGGACGTCGTCGCTCCGGGGAACGATGTGGTTGAAGTCACCGTGACCGTCACCGCTGGTCCCGCGACCAAGGTCTTCGGCCGTCTCGTCGCCACCAAGACTCCGTAAACCACGGTTCAAGATGGATGTGAATTTCCGAAGTGAACGGGTTTCGCTGGAATGAATCACATGGGTCGCCGGCCGAAAGGTCGGCGGCCTTTAATTTTTCGCAACCGTCGCCGACTGTTTGCCGCCGACCCCGAACCTGTCACCACACACCGTTTCCTCCACCTCCGAGTCACCGCACCCTGATCCCGATGAAATCCCTCTCGATGTTTTCCGTGTGCCTCGTCACTGGGTCCCTTTTCCTGCTTCCGCTCGCTGCCCAGGCGGCCCCTGCTGTGCACGCGGAGCGCATGGCGGCGGTGCGGGCCTGGTTGGACGAGGACATCGCTCTAGCGGAAAAGTCGGGCCCACCCGGGATCGCCGTATCACGCCGGGCGGATCTAGCCGGTTTGCGCTCCGCGCCTCCGGAGGAAACCGCCGTCCAGGCGCATCCGGACTTGCTGCCGCCGATTGCCAGGGCAGAGGGCAATCCGGTGATGCAGGATTTTTTCAAGAATTTGCAAAAGAAGGTTCTCGCGCCCGACAAGCGGTTTCCGAAAGGCCCGGAGGGGGGGCGAGCCCGGACGGAAGAGGGCTGGGCGTTTGTGGTGCGGGCCGATGAATTGTTGAAACTCACCCAGGCTTTTTGTCATCCGCAAAGCGAACTGGCGGGCAGCCCGGAATTGGTCGCACCGCTGCTGCGGCGATTGGCGTTTTTTGCCGAATACATGGCGGAGGGTGGCCCGGTGCTTGGCGATTTCGGCCCGTGCGGGATCATTGCCGAGGCTTGGTTGATTCTCCGCACGTGCCGACCGGAAATCGTGCCGCCGAGTCTGCGGGAAGGCATGAACCTGGGGGTGCGCAACAACGCCAATTTCATCATCCGCAAAAAGCCCGAATGGCTTCAGCCCGCCACGCCCTCCACCCCGTGTTTGGTCAATGCCGACGTGAATCTGGTGCTGGCGGTGGCCATGACCCAACGCCTGTTCCCCACGCCGGAATATGCGGCGGCCCTCCAAGGGGGATTGGCTTATATCGAACCGCACATCCTGCCGGATGGAGCCACGAATTATTTCGGTCAACATAACGAATGTGCCGGTTATCATATCACCGCCGTTTATTCGCTGGTGCGCACCGCCCAGATCACCGGAATGGCCCAGCCGATGGAAATGGCGAAACGCCTGCGTTGGTATTATCCATTGGTCGTCTCGCCGACAGGTGTCATGGAGTGGGCCACCGCTCCGAGCTGGCATCATTATTGGAATACCGCCAACGGAGCGGGTGCCGCAGCGCTGATAGCCGGGTTGACCGACTGCGCGCACAACCAGCGCGTGGCGGACTTGGGCTACCGGGGAAATCTGTGGGAGGCGTCCTTTTGGAATTCCGAGCGAGTGGCTGCGCCCTGGCCCGACAACTATCTCACCTACGACCGCAATGTGGAAGGCCCCCGCGCCCGCTATGGCCCTTGGTCCTACGT
>JBEDKU010000804.1:0-4155 GCA_041172045.1 Verrucomicrobiota bacterium
TTCCAGAACCTCGCCGCATCCAAGGCCACGGAAGAAGCCCGTGCGATGGAGGAGTCACGGGAAACCCTGGCCCCGCTCAAGGCGGACATTGATCAGCTTTTGAAAAAGGAGGACGCCCTCCGGCAGATCGCTACCGGCTACACCGACGCCGAATCCGCCCATGTCTATTGGATGGATCTGCTCGCCGAGCTTCGCGAAGGTTTCGCGAGCGACGCCGTCTGGTTGACCGATCTGGACCCGTTGAGCGGTTACGACCCGCTCGCCGACTCGGCAAAAGGCTCGCCCGGCAAGGCGGACGCCAAAAACACCAGCGGCAAGTCCGTGGTGAAGCCGGAGTTTCCGGCCACGGCTTATGGCGCTTCCTCGCTGGTGGACATCAAGACGGACTCGCAAGCCGACTCCAAAAAGCCGGGTGGTCCAGTCGCCGCGACCATCAACGCCGTCCGCATCAAGGGTTTTTGGCGGGAAACGCCGAAGAGCCAGAACGTGGTCTCCGAACTGCTGAAAAACCTCCGCGATCGCTCGACCAGCTTCCGTTTCAAGGTGAAGGATGCCAAAGGCGCCGAAGTTCCGCTCCGCGACGACCAGATTCTGGCGATTACCGTGGCTGGCAAGGCGGGGGATCTCGGGCTGCCATTTGAAATCACTCTGCCGTTGGCCAAAGAGGTGGTGATCAAGTAATTATCAACGAACATTGCCATTTGAATTATGAGTTGGATCAAGGATAACAAGTTTATGGTGGCCCTCGGAGGAGGGACGCTGCTTGGAGCGGTGTTGTTGCTCGTTGTGGGCATGCAGGGCTCGAAGCGCTATGCGGAGGCCACCGAAAAGTTCGCGCTCGCCGCCGACGAAGCCGCGGGTTTCGAAAAGCTTCCGCTCTACCCGAAAATCGCCAACCGCGATGGGAAAACCAAGTCGCTTGCCGAATACCGTCAATCGGTCGAGGCTCTCCAGGCCGCCTTCGAGCCATTCCGCCCCAAGGAAATCAAGAACATCACGCCCCAGGAGTTCACCACCCACTTGCTTGCCGCCAACACTGAGGTCCGCAAGGCTTTCGAGGATGCCGGTGTCACCGTTCCCGAGCCGTTTTTTGTCGGATTTGAGGGTTACAAAACCGCTCTGGCACCCGCGAAAACGACCGGCATGCTCGACTACCAGCTCGCGTCGGTCAAAAAGCTGATGCTCGCGCTGGCCAAGGCCAAGCCGACCGCCCTCAAAAACCTCTCCCGCCCGGCACTGCCCGAGGAAGAGAATCAGAATTATGCGCCGCCCGCCAATGCCACCACCCGCGCGTTGCCTCTGGAGATCACTTTCACCGGCCCGGAAAAGTCGCTGCGGGAGTTTTTGACCACCATCGCCGGATTCGAGGACCAGTTCGTCGTCGTGCGTTCCCTGCGGGTCACCAATGACAAAAAGGATCCACCGCGCGCCGCGGACGCCAAGTTCGACAAGCCCGCCGCCGAAAAAGCGGATGCCGCCGCCAGCCCCTTCGGCGGTGGTTTCGTGCTGCCAGGCGACGAGGCCCCCGCCGCGGACGCCCCTGCGGCGGCTCCCACCGCCAAGGCGCCTGACAGCAGCCGTATCCTTGCCCAAGTTCTTGGCAACGAGCAGGTTCAGGTTTTCCTTCGCCTCGACCTCCTTCAGTTTCTTCCCGCGAAGAAACTCCCATAAATCCTGATTCCCGCCAACTTTTCAACCATGTCCTGGTTCTCAAAGAATTACGAAAAAGCCGCCCTCGGTGGTGCTGTCGCCGTCGCCTTGGGCCTCGCCTACCTCGGCTGGTCCAAGTTTGGGAGCGTCGAGCAAGACTTTCCCTCGTCACTCAAGGGTGGGGGCAATAACAACACCGCCGTCCGCGGTGCCGATGCCATTCCCCAGGCTTTGGCTTCGCTCAAGCGCGACCGGGTTTGGACGCAGGCGCTCGACGGTGAGCGCCCGGTGGACCTCTTCATCGGCATTCCTTTGTTCATCTCCAGCGAGGCCCCGGAAAAGGCGCTGGACCTCCTCAAGGACCCTGCGGTGCACGCGCCGATTCCGAACAGCTGGTGGGTGGAAAACCGTCTCGATCCGGGTTATGCCGATGCGCCCCGCCGGGATCCCGACCAGGATGGCTTCTCCAACCTTGAGGAGTTCAAGGCCAAGACCGACCCCAACGATGCCAAGTCCTTTCCTCCGCTGATCGCCAAGCTGATGTACGTGAAGGATGAAAGCCTCACCTGGGTGCTGCGCCCGGGCTATGGTGGCGACGGGAAATTCCCGTTCAACTACCGCGATTCGAAAAACCAGACCAATAAAAGCGACGCCGCCAACATGGTGGGCCCCGGCGAGTTGTTTTTCGCCAAGGCTCCCATGATGAATCGCTTCAAACTCCTCGGTTCGGAAGTTCGCAAGGAGCTCATCAAGGCGACCAAGACCGAGAAGGATGTCACCATCGTCCGCATCGAAGACCAGCGCCCCAACAAGAAAGGCACGATTTACGAAATTCCTTCCCCGCTCTCCGAGGAGCGCATGAACGAGCATTTGAAATACGACCGCACGGCCGTTCTTTCGCTCGAAGCCATCGGCCTCGGCGGCAAGGAATTCAAGGTCGAGGAGAACACCGCCTTCGCACTTCCGCCGGACAGCGGCAAGAAGGATCACCTCGCCAAAACCGTCACCGGCGACTCCGTCGTCGTCGAATACACCGACTCCGCCGGTGAGAAAAAGACCGTCACCATCAACAAGGGCAGCCTGCCCCAGATGGCTGACTGAGATCTCTGAAAAAATCGCTTTCCAAACTTCTAAAACATCGCCAGAAAACTCCAGCTCACCATGCAAAAAACGCCAATCTCTCGTTCCAATCGCACCGCCGTCGCGTTGATGGCGGTGGCGTCGTCCATGCCTGTCACCGTCACGATCGCCACCGCCGGTGAAGGCGGTTACAGCATGAGCGGTCTCGCTCAGCGTGAAATGATCCGCCGCCAGGATGCCGTCGTCGAAGGCGACGCGCTTTTGAACGAAGGTCGCGAAGCTTACGCCCGGGGCGATTTCCAGAAAGCGGTCGATAAATACAAGCAGGCCTTGGACCGTCTTCCGGCCGCTCCCATGGTCTCCGACCGCCGCCAGACCTACACCGCCCACTACAGCGACGCCTGCGTCGCGCTCGCCATGCAACATCGCAAGGTCGGCAAGTATCCTGAGGCCCGCACCCTCCTCGAAGGCGTCATCGCCATCGATCCGAACAACGGCGACGCCAAGCGTGAACTGGGTTATCTCGATGATCCGATCCGCACCAACCCGGCCCTGACCTATGAGCACACCCAGAATGTCGACAAGGTCCGCCGTGGCCTTTACACGGCTGAGGGTGCCTTCAATCTGGGCAAATACGACGACGCAAAGCGCGAGTATAACAACGTGCTCCGCATCGACGGCTACAACTCCGCCGCCCGCCGCGGACTTGAGCGGGTCGCTTCCGCCAAGTCGGACTATTATCGCGCCGCCTACGACCACACCCGCGCCGAACTTCTCGGCCAGGTGGACGCCGCTTGGGAAATGTCCGTTCCTGCTGACGCACCCGTGCTGACCGACGATCTCTTCGGTGCAGGCAAGGAGACCGCCGGCGTCGCTTACATCACCGAAAAGCTCAAGACCATCATCATTCCACGGGTTGACTTTGAGGATACCACTGTCGAGGAAGCGATTGATTTCCTCCGCCTGCGTGCTTCGGAGCTCGACACTACGGAGCTCGATCCCGCCCGCAAAGGCGTCAACTTTGTCATCCGCCGCCCACGGGCCGCGCCGCCGGCTGCCGGTGGTGGCGACGCAGGCGTCCTGCCGGGTGCCGGCGACGCGCTCCCGCTCGCCACGAATGATCCTGGCGCGCTTCGGGTTCGCGAACTCCGCATCCGCAACGTGCCTTTGGCTGTCGCCCTCAAGTACATTTGCGACCAGACCAAGCTCCGCTACAAGGTCGATGACTTCGCGGTGACCCTCGTGCCACAGACCGAAGGCGGTGAGGATATCTTCACCCGCACCTTCCGCGTGCCGCCTGACTTCGGCACCGCCTTGGACACCGGTGGCGGTGGTGACGGCGGTGGAGCCGCGGCGGATCCATTTGCTGAAACCAAGGGCACCGGCAAAAACATGCTGACCGCCCGCAAGCCGATTCTCGAGCTG
>JBEDKU010000805.1:0-7061 GCA_041172045.1 Verrucomicrobiota bacterium
GTTGTTGCACTCCGCCCGCGTTGCAATTACTCCGCGTTCCCGGCGACCTATCAAGCCGGAATTTCATTCCCGCTCCGGGTCAAATCCGACCGGGCGGGATCACTTCTCGCCCGGCAGCACCTTCGCCTTCTTTCCCGCGCCCTTACGGATCCGTACCATCGCGACCGTCTGGGTCCCGTTCACCTGCTTCTTCATTTCAAACAGATCAATCGCGGCGAAAAGATCGCTGAGTTTCTTGAATCCATACGTCCGGTGATCGAAGGGCCCCGCGTTCGCGATCCGCGCCCTCACCGGTCCCAGATCCGCCCAGCCGTCCTCGTCGGCCAGTTCCTTCACCGCATTGCGCAGGGTGTTCATCAACTTGGTGTCCCCCTTCAGGTTCTTCGGATCATTCACCCGGGTTGTCGCCAGTTTGCCCGGCTCGCCCGGCGTCTTACCCGGCTGGTCCTCCTTGCCCTCCTCATCAAGATAGAGGAACCGCGTGCAGCTGTTCTGGAAGGGCTTCGGAGTTTTCCTCTCCCCGAACCCGAACACCTGCTTGCCGTCCGCACGCAGCCGCTGGATGAGCGGTGTGAAATCACTATCCGAGGAAACCAGGCAGAACGTGTTCACCTGCTTGGTATAGAGGATGTCCATCGCATCGATGAGCAGCGCCATGTCCGTGGCGTTCTTTCCCTTCACCAGGTCGAAGGACTGCATCGGCTGGATCGCGTATTCGTGCAGCACCCTCTCCCATCCCGCGAGGCTCGGCTTTTTCCAGTTCCCGTAGGCCCGGCGGATGTTCACCACCCCATGGCTCGCCAGCTCGGAGATGATGAAGTCGATTTTCGCCGCCGGCGCGTTGTCCGCGTCGATCAACAAGGCGATGCTGTGGTGGGAAGTGCTCATGAATGGTCTTGAATGCAAAGCTTTTCAGCGAAGTTCATGGCCCAAGCCTGGCGGACATGCAAGGCACATCGTCCTTGTGCGCCTTTCCGCAGGGGTTGGAAGCGGCTGCATCGAGGATGAGGGGCACCTGCATGGAGGATGGGGAGCACTTGGATGCAGGATGGATTTTCGGCGACAGGAATGTCGCCGCTCCTTACCTTGTGAGAGAGCGGCGGTGGGTCTCGCCGGACTAACGGATGGTCCGCAGCCGGGTGAAGCGGCGGGCTCCGGTTTCCCCGGGGATGCTTTCGCGCAAGGTCACGAGCCGAAACGCCGCCTGCCCGGGGAAGGCGGCGTCGCTGATCACGGTCCCGCCGTTCTGCCCGGTGGCGGCGGATCCGCCGCTGCTGGTGGCGACGGTGGTCCAGGTGACGAGGTCCGGGCTGGTCTCGAGTTGATAGGCGAGGTCCGTGGCGGCGGGGTCGCGGCGGAAGGTGATGGTGAAGTCCGCGCCGTCGCGACTGGCGGTGAAGCCCGTTGCGGCCGGTGGGTTGGCGGCGAGCGGGCTGAAGCCGTAGGCATACTCGATCTGGTTGCCGATGCCGTCGCCGTCGGAGTCGCCCTCGGGATCGAGATACTGGCCGATGAGCAGGCTGGGGAAATAGGTGGCACGCCAGGCCTGATAGGGCGGCGTCTGATAGTCCCCGGGAACGACCCGATAGAGACCACCGGCGGGAAGACCGTTGGAGAGAGCGAGCACGCCCGCGGTGATCTTGGTGCCGACATGGATCTCCCCCGCGGCGTCTTCGCCGAAGGTGAGGATTTTCAGGTTGATGGGATTTCCACTGGCAAAGGGGACGGTCTCCGTCAAAGCAAAGGTGCCGCCTCCCGGTGAAGTTTCCTCCAGTCCCATGATGCGTCCCGGCGACTCGTAGTCACCAAAAAGGTATTTCCCCTGAAGGGATGGAATCGCGGCGCCCCGATAGACATAGCCTCCGGTGACGGAAGGTCCGATCTTTGGCAGAGCGGGCGAGCCGATGGTGACTCCGACATGAGCGTACTGGGCGATGGGATCGGTGCTGCCGGCCGGGGCTACGCCCGCGGCCAGCATCTCGGGAGCGAAATCAAACGCGCCCTCGCGGTAACGCCAGCCGTAGTTTCCGCCGGGGGTGATGAGATTCACTTCCTCGACTTTGCCTTGGCCGACATCGGCGCAGAACAGGCGGTTGGTGCCGCCGGGGCGCTTGTCGAAACTGAAACGCCAGGGATTGCGCAGACCGTAGGCGTAGATTTCCCCGCGCATGGGCCCGTCGAGCGTGTTGTCGGCAAAGTCCTGGGTCTGGCCGACGAAGGGATTTCCAACAGGAACCGAATAGGTGAGCGGGCCGGCACCGTCCGGGTCGAGCGGATCGATGCGCAGGATTTTCCCGAGCAGGGTGCGGCGGTCCTGACCGTTGCCAAGAGCCCCTGCTGGCTTGAGAGTTGCATTCGTCCCACCGGTGTGCCCCTCGTTGTTGTCATTGGCGCTGCCGCCGTCTCCGGCGGCGATGTAGAGCAATCCGTCCGAACCGAAGTCGAGCTGGCCGCCATTGTGGTTGGATTGAGGCTGGCCGAAGGTGAGGACCAGTCGCTCGCTGAGCGGATCGGCGATATTCGGCTGGGTGGCGGATGCCTGGAATTCCGAGATGACGGTGATCGAATTCTGCGGTGTGGACTGATTCATGTTCGCGACGCTTGGCGCGATGTAATTCAGATAGAACTTTCGATAGCCCGGCGACCCCGGATCGGCGAAACCGGGATGGAAGGCCAGGCCTAGCAAACCACGCTCGGATGAGCTGGTGGTGAGAGTGATCATTTTAGCCGTCACATCCAGAAACGTAACAGGCAGGATCATGCCGTTTTGGAGAATGTGGATTTTTCCCGCCTGGTCAGTGATGAAAACGCGCCCGCTGCCATCCGGTGCAGGTACGATGTTCGTGGGCGAGTGAAATTGCTGAAGTGCGACCGGCTCCAGCTTAAGCGTCGGGAAGGCGGCGGACGCGGAAGTGGCGGCCAGCCCCGAGGAGATGACTGCACGGATCCACGGAATCACATGGAGATGGGTTTTCATGTTTCGAATCCGATACACCGGGAAATCCCGGTTTCCAAGGGGCGATTTCGGAACCGGTCTTTACCCTAGCGGCGGCGGCGTTTTGGACGCGGGTTGGCCGGCGATCAACTGGGCGAGCAATTCCCCGCCATGCGGCAGCACGGTGAGGCGCGCTCCGCTGGCAATGACCTTCTGCGTTTCCAGAATCTCGAACATCGCTTCGGAAACCTCGCCATCGACGGAAATCCGCTGCAGCGCCTCGCCGACGATCTGCGGCCGGATGGCGGCGGCCTTGGCGAACTCGATGGCGGCCTCGCGCTCGGCGGTACTGGCGATGATGCTCACCTGGTTCGCGCCGTCCTGACGGATGGCGGAGGTCACCTGGCGCAGGCGATTGACCACCTTGCTCTCGATCTGGCTGATCATGCCGACGTCGCGGAAATGCACCTTGCGGATGTAGATGGAGCCTAACTTGTAACCCCATTCGTGGGACTTGGGAGAGACCTCGCTGCGCACATTATCGCTCATGGCGTGGCGGTTCACCATCATGGTGGCGAGCGGCATGTTGCTGAGACAGCGGACGGTGGAGTTGCTGACGTTGGCGGATAGAGAACCGCGCGGATCGCTGTTTTTGAAGAGGTAGGCGACGGGGTCGCTGATGAACATCTCATGCCAGATGCCGATGCCCATGGGCGCGCCTTCCTCGGAGTTGACCGGCTGGCTGCGCAGGTATTCCTGGTCGAGCCGCATGTCGAGGATGTGGCATTTTCCCAGCCAGTTCACGATGAACGAGGCGGGTCCTAACTTGAAGGGCAGGATGTGCAGGCCGGGCTCGTCGATGGTGGCGAGCACCTTGCCGAAGAGCACATAGACATTGCACTGGCGTTCCTGGATGATGGCGTAAAGCCCGAGCATCCGGGCGATCCCGAAGAAGATGGGAAACCCGATGGCACAGGCGAAAAACGTGGCGGCGGCGGCGATGAGGAAGTTCATTTGTTGGATTCCACGAAGACTTGCTGGGCCTTTTCAAACAGGGCGAGGCGGACGTTGCGGACGTAAGCGCGGAGGGCTTCGCGGCCGCTGTTTTTCAAGGTCATGAGCTGGGCGGCGAGGCGGGTGAGCGGCTCGACCTCGGCGAGGGCGCGGAGGGTTTCGATCTCCACGGCGCGCCTGGACTGGACGATCTTCTGGTCGGCGGAGGCCTGGGCCAGGCTGATGTCGGAGGAGACTTGGTTATAGGCGGTGTTGATGGCGGCGAGCGCGGACTCGACTTCCGGCGGCGGGTCGATGCTGGTGATGAGGGTGGCGTCCAGCACCATGCCGTAGCGGGCGGCGGACGAGGTGCACTCGCGGTCCATGTGCTCGTTGAGGTCGCGCAGGTTTTTCCGCAGGTCGTTGATGGAAATGCCGATGACGGCGGCATTGTCCGGCGTGCCGTCGGCGTTGGGCGCGCGGGGTGCTTCGAAGTTGGCGATGCGCTCGCGCAGCACGGAGACGAAGTAGCCCATGATGTGGGCGAAGGGGTTCTTGATGCCGAAGAGGAAGGCGTAAAGATTGCGGTCGGCCACGCGGTAGCGGATCTGGCCGGTTAGGCCGGTGTTGAGCTGGTCCTTGGTGACGGCTTCGAGCATGGTGCCGTTGTAATTGGCGGAGGAATCCTCGGGGTCCCACGCCATGTTGACCGTCTCGGTGGCGATGGAAACCTTGTGGATTTTTTCCCAAGGCCATTTGAAATAGGGCCCACCGGGCATGATGACGCGGACCTGGGGGTAGGAGTAGCGCTTCTTTTGATCGTCGCTGAGCATGTCCGAAATCGGATCATCCAGCGTGGTGAGGTTCTGGATGCGCTCGGCACGGCCGAAGCTCGTTTTCACCGCGCGTTCGTTTTGATCGACCGTGTAGATCCCGGAGACGAGATAACGCATGAGGAACCAGACGATGAAGCCGAACACACAGCCGAAGATGATGGACATAGCAGTGAATTTAAGTGGTCGGCACGTTCGCGGGAACCCGCTTGGTTGCCAAGCATAAACGCCGGTTTGCCAAACGGATGGGACTTGTCACATGGTTGAGCTTGGCAAGGTGGGGTCGGGTCTTCAGGTTAGACCAATGTTTGACTCAGCGCGTTACGACGGCCGCATGCCTTACCGGCGTTGCGGTGATTCCGGATTGCTCCTCCCGGCCATTTCATTGGGGTTCTGGCACAATTTCGGCCACGTGGACGACTTTCAGGAAGCCCGGCGGATCATGCGTCGCGCGTTCGACCGGGGCGTGACCCACTTCGATCTCGCCAACAATTACGGCCCACCACCCGGCTCCGCCGAGGAAAACGTCGGCCGCATCCTCGTCGAGGACTTCGCCAGCCACCGCGACGAGTTGATCATCACCAGCAAGGCCGGCCACGACATGTGGAGCGGCCCCTACGGCCACGCCGGCTCGCGGAAACACCTGCTCGCGTCGCTCGACCAATCGCTCAAGCGGCTGCGTCAGGACTACGTCGATATCTTCTACTCCCACTGCCCGGATCCGCACACCCGGCTCGAAGAAACCATGTCGGCGCTCGCCACCGCGGTCGATAGCGGCCGGGCGCTCTACGTCGGACTCTCGAAATATCCGCTCAAGCGGCTGAAAAAAGCCGTCAAAATCCTCAAGGACATGGGCGTCCGCTGCCTGATCTATCAACCACCCTACTCGATCCTCAATCGCTGGCCGGAAGCCGAGGGCATTCTGGACTACCTGTTGGACGAGGGAATCGGCTGCGTCGTCTTCAGCCCGCTGGCGCAAGGCATGCTCACCCCGAAATACCTCGACGGCATCCCGGAAGGCTCCCGCGCCGCGCGCTCGGAGGGATTTCTCCAAGTCGAACAGGTGGCCGCCCAGCAGGAAAAAATCCGCGCCCTTGGCGAACTCGCCGCCACCCACGGCACCTCGCTGAATCATCTGGCCATCCAGTGGACGCTCCGCTCGCCCGCCGTCACCTCGTCGATCATCGGCGCCCGCACGGTGGCGCAGCTGAACGACTCGCTGGACGCGCTGCAATCGCCGATGCCGGATGAGGCCATGCTTGCGGCCATCGACGCGATCGCCCCGATCGAAAAGAAAAAACGTGCGGAAGGTTGATCCCCGACGTTCATTTCACCCATGATTTGGAACGACTCCTTTCTCGCCCTGTTCGACCGTTGCGCCGCTGAATTTCAGTCCGGCAATGTGGATTTTGAAACCTATTACAAGCCGGACGACCTCGCCTTGCTCGCCCGGATCGGCTGCCAGCAGCGCGAGTTTTTCGACTTCGTCGAGGACTTCAGCAACGAGGGAGAACCGTCCATCAGTACCGCGCTGCTCGTCGCCGCAGTGCGTCGCGACTATTTTCACACGATGCAAAAAGGCATCCCAAGCGACAAGGTCTTGACCCGGGATGACGTTCCCTCCTTCGGCGAAGAACTGAAGGGCATGCCCTACCTTCCCCGCCTGCTCGCCAAGGGTCGGGCGAAACTCCGCGGGGAACTGGACCCGGACCTCATGTTCGGTTGCGGCGGCGACCGGAATTTCCTGAAAAAACACGGCGACATCCACCCGGCCGACTTTCTCCGCCATCTCTGGGCCGCAGGTGCCGACGATGAAAAAATCGCCAACTGGGTGCTCGAGCAACAGGACTGAAAAAAGGGAAGCCAGCCCTCGCCGGTCGACGCCCTAACCAATCCGCCGAAACGAAACCGCTCACGGCGGTGTTGAAAATTTCAATTGCCAAGCGATCCCGCGTGTCACAGTCTTTCCCCGCTGGACCGACGGAACGGAGTTTCCTGTCGAAGTTCCCGTAAATCACCTGGGTTGACGCCCACCTGCCCGACCGGGCCTTGGAATCCTTTCCGAGCCAATCAAAACCGGCCAACCCGCAGCAACGTCGTCGCCTTTCCTGTGGCGCAACCAAGCAAGTCTTCCCACTTGTCCACCTGCCCCAACCGCTTCACCCCAACCCCTATTTCCATTCCTCATGGCCGGTCACAACAAGTGGTCCAAGGTCAAACATATCAAAGCCAGAGTCGATGCCATCAAGGGCAGGGTCTTCAGCAAGTGCGCGCATGAAATCGCCCTCGCCGCCCGCGCC
>JBEDKU010000806.1:0-3363 GCA_041172045.1 Verrucomicrobiota bacterium
CCATCAGGCCGCCCCAATAAAGGGCTAGAAACTTGCTCCCCTCTTCGTGCGGCAGACCGCCGATTTTTGGCAGAGCGAGGAAGTTAATCACCGCGCTGCCGACGGTCACCTCACCACCGACATACATGAAGATGGCGACCATTCCTAACACCGTGTGCGGCACTTTCAGCGCGCCTGCGCCGCGGCTCATGTGCTCCGAGCTGGAGAAGTTCGGCAGACGGGCGAACTTGAACGCCATGGCCAGCATCACAAACACTCCGGCGAAGCAGAGATAAGGGATTTTCACCGAGTCCGCGCCATGGGCTGCGCCGCCCTTGTTGAAGACCTGGAAGATCAGCCAGCCACCGAGGATCGGGCCGATGGTGGTGCCGAGCGAGTTGAACGCCTGTGAGAGGTTCAAGCGGCTCGACGCGGTGCGCTCCGGCCCGAGGATGGTGACATACGGATTGGCCGCGATCTGGAGCATCGCGAAGCCGAGACCAACGACGAACAGCGCGATCAGGAAAAACACATAAGAGCCCATCACCGCCGCCGGATAGAACAAGGCGCTGCCGCCCGCCGCGATGAGCAGTCCGAGAATCACTCCGTTCTTATAACCGATCCGGTTGATCGGATCTCCGCTGAAAACCGAGATGACATAATAAATCAACGCGCCCACAAAATACGCGCCGAAAAACGCGAACTGAACCAGCATCGCCTGGAAATAGGTCAGCTCGAAGGCATCCTTGAAACGCGGGATGAGAATATCATTCCAGACGGTCATGAAGCCCCACATGAAGAAGAGCACGGTCATGATGACGAAAGGCAGACGGAAGCCGGCGCCACCATTTTCAGAGGGTGGATTGCCGGATGAGGGTGGTGGGATGGAGGCCATGGAGTATTGGTTAGGTAGAATGGAAAAAGGCGGAGGACATCGAAAACCATGCTGGAACCCGATGCCCTCTGAAGATCCGGCAGGATTAGGGCACCAGCGAGAGGCGGCCCCAGGCGCTGCGGTCCGATGAGTTGCGGGAGCCGCCGTTCCAGACGAGCTGGCTGGAACGGGATTTACCGTCGGTGCTGTTGCCGACCGCGAGGTCGAAGAGCAGGGTCTGGCCGTCGCGCGGCGTGAGGTCGAGCGCGGACCAAGGGATCGCCGCTTCGAGGGTGTAGCCCTGGCCGTCCACGGCGGGAGTGACGGAGGTCGCGATCGCGGGTTGTTGCGGCGCGTTGGCGACGTGAGTCTGATTGTCCTTGCCCGCACCGAGCAGGATCTGGCGATCGGTGAACAGCAGGCTGCCGCCCTGGTCGATTTTTTCGCTGCCGATGAAGAGTTCCAAGCCGTCGGCGTTCCAGAGATCGCCGCCGGAGTGCGCGTTTTTCATCGGCGTGGGGTCGGTGACGTTCGCCAGCAGGTAGAGATTCTTGTCGTCCCAGGAAACCTTGAAGCTCGCTTCCACCCCGCCGGTCTCGCGGCCGCCGACGAGGCGGTCCGCACCGATGCGCTCGGGCGGCCGGACCGGCCAGCCGGTGAGTTGGCCGTCGATGACCATCGGCGCGGTGGGATGCCCCGCCATGACCGAACGGGTGCCGTTGCCGGTCTTGCCGTTGAAGCGCGGGCTGTCCAGTTGGTAAGGAGCCTTGCCGTTCAGCCAGACGTCGTAGATGTCGTTGTGGGTGGCGGACATGCCGGCGAACAGGTCGCGGTAAGGGCGGTCGGCCACGTTGAAAAGTCCGGTGTTGGCGCGTTCGCCGTTGAGGCCCTCGAAGAAACGGCCGGTGACCGCCTGGTCGAGCAGGGTGAACCACTCGACGCCGACCACGAATCCAAGCGCGGCCGCGCCTTCGACGTAGTGGCGGTAAGCCAGTCCCCGCTCGCGCTGGGTCGCCATGTCCATGCTGCTCGGCGCGACGTTGCTTTCCTTGGTGGCGGTGAAATAGAACTCACTCCACATTTGCGGTTTGCGGCCGGACCACTCGTATAGGCGGCGGATGAACTTCTCGTCGATCCCGCAGGCGTAATAATTGATGCTGATGACATCCATGTATTTGCCGGCCACGCGGCAGAGCACTTCGCTGTTGGCGGTGCCTGGCTGCCAGCGATTGCCGATGAGCATGTGGTTCTTGTCGTATTTGCGGAACGCCGCGCTGACGGAACTGTAATAAGCTTCCAAAAACCGCTCGGTGTAGGCCTGCATGTCGGCAAAGGCGGCCTTGGTGGTCAGCGGCAGGCCGCGGTCGGCGAGTGATTCAAACGAAACTGCGTCGAGGGCCCACGCGGTGTTGAATGCCGCGATCTGCTTGTACTTGGCTTCGAGCTGGGAGACCAACTCGCGCTTGCAGGCATGTTTGCCGGACAAGGCGGGAACGGCGCGGGGGATGTCCTCGAAGCCCTGCTCGTTGTCGAGGAAGTAACCGATGATGAGCGGATCGGCGGCTTTGCTAGCGATTTGTTTGGCAAACGCGGCATCCATTTTGGCGAGGGCACCCTGGTCAAACGGGTCGAACACACCGCGCACTCCGGGCACCACCGCGCCGAGGGCGGCGGGGCCTAGTGGCAGGGAATCGACACGCGGGAACACTTTTTGCGCGAACACCGCCGAGCCGGCCGAAAACGCGCCGACCGAATTGAAACCAACCTGACGCACGCGGTCGACGAGGCGGGCGGTGTGGCTGTCGTCGTAGCTGCCGTACTTGCGGATCACGTTGGCCTTGTAAAAGGAGACCGCGCGCGAGTTCCACCAATTTTCCTGATGCCAGGCGGTCGCAAACTCGCCGGCATGCTCCGGCAGCCACTCGAAGACGTCGTTGCGGCCCTCGATCGAAGTGAAATCCTCGCCGGGGCTGAAGGAGCACACGCCGAGGTGGAAGAACGCGTCGCCCGCAGGGTCGGCCAGCGCCCACACGTCACGGCCGCCGATTTTCTTGGGCTCGACATGGAAGAAGCCGGTTGCCTTGAGGCCCAGCTTGGCACCACTGCCGGGCAGCCCGCCGAAGCGATTGCGGGCGGGCGGATTGAGGCCGGCATAATAGGCCGCCTCGGTTTGGGTGTCGGCTTTCAATTCCGACTCCGCCTTGAGTTTGCCGGGGAACTCGCGGCGGGTCGTCTGCCCGAAACGATCGACCAAGATCACGCGCTCGGCCGCACTGGCATCCATGGCGATCGAGATTTCATAGGTCTTTTTATTGGGATTGAAAGGGACCTTGAATTGAAAGAAAAAGATGTTCCAACCCCATTCGCGGTTGTCCTGGAGCTGCACGTAGGACAAATCCGGCAGGCCGAAGCTGAGGCGTTTGTTGTTGATGTTCGCAAGCTCGAAGGTGCGCGAGTGGCCTTGGAAAAGCTGCGCCTTCGCGGGTTTGGTTCGGGGGAATTCGCCGGTG